>DASCOW010000028.1:0-16188 GCA_036012205.1 Verrucomicrobiota bacterium | reverse complement strand
CATCGGCAGGGAGCGCCTCGATCCCGACATCCGGCTCGCCCCAGACCTTGGCCAGGCCCCAGTCGAGAACGATGACTTCACCGAAGGCACCCATGAGTATGTTTGCCGGCTTGAGGTCGCGATGAATCACGCCGCGGTCGTGCGCGTGAGCCACCGTCTGGCAAACCTGGATCAGCGCGTCCACCAACGCCGTCAACGAAAACAACTGTTCCAGCCGTTCGTCACCGTCGCGCAGGCCAAGCAGGATGTCCCGCAGATTACGGCCGCGCACTCGCTTCATGGTGAAAAACAGGTCGCCGTTGCGGTCGCGCCCCAACTCATAAACTGGCACTGTGCCGGGATGTTGCAGTTTGGCCGTCACACGCGCCTCGCGCAGAAACCGCTGCGTCTCGACCTCCGACTGGCGCATCTCCGGGTGCAGCGTCTTGTAGACCACTTCGCGATGAAGATTGACGTCACGGCAAGTGAACAGCTTGGCCGTGCCGCCCTCGGCCATTAGCTTAAAATCGGCATACTTCAGCGAACCACTCTTCCAGTGCAGCGGAAACACACTGTCCGTGTCCGCCAACCGCACCGACGACTCATGCAACACCGCGCCATCTGGTTTCAGTTCATCACCCACCTCAAGGGCAAGTGAACGCCTCCACCCGCTCGCCGTCGAGTTTTGTTTCCACCGGGCGGGCGTTGCGCTACGCTCGGCAAGCGAGTGCTGCCGTGAGAAACATCGTTTACTTCGACCTCGAGACCATGCGTTCCGCCGATGATGTCGGTGGCTGGAGTCATATCGATCAGATGGGAATGAGTATCGGCGTCACGTACAGCACCGGCAACGGCGGGTACTCGATCTACGCGGAGGCGGAAGTAAACGACCTGATCGAGGAACTGCAACGCGCCGACCTTGTCGTCGGCTTCAATCACATTCGCTTCGACTACGAGGTGCTGCACGGCTACACGACGCTTGATCTGCGGCAGCTCCCGTCGCTCGATCTGATGGTGGATCTGCAGGAAAAGCTCTCGCACCGACTCAAACTCGACTCGATCGCCAACGCCACGTTTGGTGCGGAGAAAACCGCCGACGGACTGCAGGCGCTGAAGTGGTTCAAACAGGGCAAGTTGATGGAGATCGCCGAGTACTGCTGCTACGACGTGAAGATCACGAAAATGGTCCACGAGTTTGGCGCGGAAAACGGCTGCGTGTTTTACAACAACCGTTACGGCAAAAAACTCAGCGTGGACGTCGACTGGAACACTGGGTAACCGCCCCGTCCTCCGTGCGTTTTGAACAATCCCAGCCACAGTCAGCGCAACTCCTCAGGCAGCCTGTTCCGCGCCAAGCTGTTCCGCGACTTCTCCAGCACGATGTTATGGCAGGTGCTGGGCAAACTATTTCAAGTCGTCGGCATGGTGTGCGCCACGCGCTGCCTTGGGCCGGACAACATCGGAGTGTCGCGCACGATCATCACGCTGGCGATGACGCTGCAATTGTGCCTCGCGTTCGGGCTGGACGCCGTCGCGGTGCGACACGTGGCCAAAGGCTTGGCCAAGGTGGGCGAGATCGCCCCGGCGATTTTTACATTTCGATTTGCGCTTGGGCTCGTTGCCGCCGTGCTGTGGGCGGCAGCTGTTTGGCTGAGCCCGCTCAAGGGACTGGAGCGGTGGACGTGGCTGGCCGGCGCGCTGTTCCTGCTCGCGTTGAGCCTCGACTACAGTTGGCTCTTTCAGGCCACGGAACAGATGCCGCGCGCGTCGCGTTTTCAATTGCTCGCATCGTTCATGGCGAGTGTGTGGTTCCTGCTGTTCTTCAAGCCCGGCCAACCGCTTGGCAGCGACTTGTTCGTACTGCTGGTTGCCAACTCATTGGTGGTCGGTTTTGTGTGGTGGCGGATGTCGCGTGAGTTGGGCTTTCGCTGCCTCAGCCTCAAGCGCTTGTCCAAGGCCGGTGCGCTGTTCCGCGAGGCGTGGCTGATTTGGGCGTTCAACTTGAGCTACTTTCTGCTGGCCAACATGGCGCTGCCGATGACCTATTTTCTCCTCGGCAAAACCGACAGCGGCCTGTTCGGCTCTGCGCAGCAGCTTGTCGTCGCGCTGCAGATGTTCCTGCATTATTTCGGCATCATCATGGCGCCGCGTCTTGTCGTGTGGCGGCATGAGGACGCGGCCGTATTTCGGCGGCGCGTGCTGCTGCTGGCCGGCGGCGCGGTGGGGGCGGGGGTGCTATTTTCCGGCGGGCTTTTGCTGATCGTCGATTGGCTGTACCCGCTGCTTTTCGGAAAGGCGTTTGAGGGTGCGTCCGGTCTTTTGCCGGTGCTGGTGCTGGGCAAGTTTTTCGCAGTCGGCACGGCGATGTTCACTTGGGCACTTTGGGCGGAACATCGCGATAATCTTCCTGTGCTGTGCTGTGTGCCATGTTGTCTGGTTTCCGGCGCGCTCTATTTTTGGCTGCTTCCGGTTCATGGCAACGCCGCCGCCGCCTGGCTGACACTTGGCGCAGAGTCGGCACTGATGCTGTTCTCGGCCGCGGCCTTTGCATGGGCGGCGAGGCGTTCGCGGCTGGATCCAGCCTGAAACTAATCGGTCACCTTGGCCCGGTAAAAGCAGCGGGGCAGCCGGATGCGGCGCACGTCCCGGAAACTCCCGCGACCGTTCTCGAGGGTCACTTGGCCAACGCGACTCCACTTTTTCAAGTCCACCGATGTTTCGATTTCGCACCGTGTTCCGGCGATACCGATCACCTCGAAGATCATCTGCCCGTCGTGGTTCACACGCACAATGCCGGGGAGCGATTGCCATTTCTTCAGCACATTGGCTGCGGGAATGTTGCCATTGGCCAAGGCTACCACCATGGGTGTCCAGCCGGAGTAATCGATCGAGCGCGGATCGGCACCAGCGCGGATGAGGTGCTCGGTCACAGCCACGTTGCCACCTGCGGCGGCGTAATGGAGAGGCGTCCAGTTGCGCGGCGGCAGGTGCCAGTCGTCGCGCTTGGCCAAGTCGGCCCCGGCGGCGACAAGCTGCCGTACCTTTGCCAGTTCGCCGGAAATGGCAGCGTAATGCAGCGTCGGTTTCGGCCCAGGCTTGCCCCCCCTCGCCATGAGCAGTTCTGCGGTTCCGGCCCAGAGATTTTTGTGGGCGTGGTCGAGCGGTGTTCGGCCTCCGGCATCCTCCGTGTTGATGCCAAGCCCGGCGTCGAGCAACTCGATGATCCATTCGTCCATGCCACTCGAGGCAACTGCGTGCAACAGTGTGTTGCCGGCTTTGGTAACAATGTGTATGTCCGCGCCGTTGTTTCGCAGGAACTGGGCCGGGCCTTTGTATTTGCCGACGAGCGCGGCAAAGAGCGGCGTCCAGCCATCATCGGTTTTCGGATCCACCTCGGCATCGCGCAGGAGCAGTGCGGCGACGGTTGAGGTTCGACCACGGGCAGCGGCGGCACTGAGCGGCGTGGCACCCCAGTGGGTCTTTGCCTCAATGTCGCCACCGTGGTCGAGCAGTTGCGTCACCGTCAGCGTGTAGCCGTCGAGAGCGGCGAAGTGAACCGGCGTTTGGCCGTTGGTATCTTTCGCGTTCGGATCGGCCCCAGCCTCGAGCAGCAGCCCGATGGTAACCCGATAATTCTGCTTGGCAGCAAGGTGCAGGGCGGTTTGACCGAGGTGCGCGGGAACGTCCACTTTGGCACCGTGAATGAGCAGCCACTCGACCGACTGCGCCCGGCCATTGCGCGCGGCCCAGTGAAGCGGCGTCCAGAGTTGGTCACTTTGGCTGTCGATGTCGGCGGCGTGGTCGAGCAACAGTTGCATGGCCGCGAGTTGGCTGTTCCATGAGGCGTGGTGCAGGGGTGAGTTGCCGTCCGCGTCGCGGGCATCAACATCCGCATCACCCTCGGCGAACAGCGTGCTGAGCCGGTCTATATCGCCCTCGGCGGCGGCACCCCAAATGTCGATCGGCTGGGTATCCTGCGCGAAGATCGAAGCCGCTGCGACGATGTAAAAAAAAAATAAACCGGCTATTTTATTGATAAAACCCATCAAAACGCAGGCGAGTCTGCCTGTGCGACTTGACCAAGGCGAGTTTGGAAACCGACGGCAAAAAAAACGAAATCAGATTGACTCGCCCGGAGCTTGGGTTGATTGTCTCCTGAAACCTCTTCGAGTGAAGAGGTAGCAGGGTTGGGCTAAACCGTATGCAGCTTGGCCCTGCTTTTTTTCTTTTTGAGCCGAAGTGTTTACCGATGAACTCAAAAACCACCATCGGAGAAATGATTCATCAACAACCCCGGATTGGCATCAATCGTGTTTAAAATTCGGGGATGTAACTCGGCTCGACAACGGGTTGGCCCGTGACGTTGCGCAGTTCCTGAACAAAACGGGCGATGCCCTGTTTTTCCCGTTCGCCCAAGTCGAAGCGGATGTGTTCGCGAAGATAGGCGGCCCTCAGTTCGACGTCGAACTCGGGGCGCGTGGCAATGATCTCGTCGAGTTTGGCCAAGCCGTCCCGCTTTGCCTGCAGCAATGCCCGACCGAGGCCGGTCGGTCGCCGGTCACGGCGAATGATCCAAACGGCGAAAACGAATGGCAGGCCGGTGTCCTCCTTCCACGCTTGGCCAAGGTCAAAGATTTCGTGCTCGTGTGGCACGCGCAAAAACTCGAGGCCTGGGTTGCCGATGAGCATCACGGCGTCATGCTCGGCGGCGCGGGTGTAGTCGCCGAACGGCTCGATCCGGGGAGAGAGTCCGCGCTTGGCCAGGATCACCTTGAGCAGACTGGCGCTTGAGAGCGACGCCGTGTCGCAATGGATGGTTTCAACCTGATCGAGCGGTGTTTTGTGCGCAACGAAAACACTCTTCACCGGACCGTCGGACGCCACGGCGACGCCGTCGAGGATGTCGTACAAATCATTGCACATCGCCTCGGTGATGCTGACCAAGCCGGCGGCCAATTCGCCAGCCCGCAAGCGCTTGGCCAAGCGGCTCGGCGGCATATACTCCGTCTCAGACTCGATGCCGCAGGTGAGCGGTGCTGCGTTGAGATAAGGCACGGAGCCGATGCGCTTGTCCGTCGTCCCCCCCATCGCTCAGGCCTTGGCCATGGTCTCCCCACCGGCCCATTCGCGGACCGGTTCGTAAAATGTGTCGCGCTGCACCGGCACCCGACCGGCCTCGCGTATGGCCCAGATCATGTCGGTCTCTGTCTGCAGTTGTGGCGTGTCAGCGCCGGCCATGTGAAAAACCTTCTCCTCGAGAATCGTGCCGTGCAAATCGTCGGCGCCGTAGTTCAACGCAACCTGTGCGAGTTTCATCCCCATGCCGATCCAGTACGCGGTGATGTGGTCGATGTTGTCGAGGTACAGCCGCGCGACGGCGAGCGTGCGAAGCATATCGAAACCGGTTGGCGGATGCTCAACCGGGATTCCGTTATTGTCCGGCTGATACGGCAACGGAACAAAACCGGAGAAACCGCCGGTCTCATCCTGCAATTCGCGCAACAGCCGCAGGTGGTCGACTCGATCGGCGAGCGTCTCGAGATGACCGAACAACATCGTGCAAGTACTCCTGCCGCCGAGCTGATGCCACGTGCGATGCACATCAAGGTACTCCCCGGCGGTCTCTTTGCCGATGGCGATCCGGTCGCGAACCTCTTTGCGGAAGATCTCCGCGCCGCCGCCGGTCAACGAGTCGAGGCCAAGCGCCTTGAACTCATCAAGCACCTCCAGCACAGGTTTTTTGGCGAGCCAAGACAAATGCAGAATCTCAACCGCAGTGAAGCACTTGAGCTGCAACCGCCCGTCAACAGCCTTCAACTCGCGGATCATTTCCGTGTAGTAACTGAATGGCAGCGACGGGTGCAACCCGCCAACGATGTGCAACTCTGTAATGCCAAGCGATAGCGCCTCTCCCGCCTTTTGCACCATGTCGCCGATCGCCAACTCGAAGCCGTCAACGTCGCGTTTCTTGCGAGAGAAGGCGCAGAATTGGCAGCTCAGTATGCAGTAGTTCGAGTAGTTGAAATAGCGGTTGAGAATGTAGCTAGCGCGTTCGCCGTTTTTACGACGGTTGGCCTCGTCGGCGAGTTGGCCAAGCGCGTTGAGATCTCCGCACTCGATCAACTGCAGCGCCTCAGCCTCGTTGATACGCTGGTCAAGCGCGATTTTTTTGCGGATGCCCCGCAGCTCGTCTGGAACAAAAAGGCTCACTGAATTCGGCGGAAAAACGGGAACAGGATTTCAGTGGCCACAACGAAGAAAAAGACCGAACTGATCAGGGCGTTGAGCTTGAAAAAAGCCGTGTTGATCCACTTCAGACTGCGCTTGCGGGCGATCCAGTGCTCGAATGTGAGACTGAGCAAAATAATCAGCCACCCGATGAGAAAGGCGACCCGCATCTTGAGTAGGATGCCATAAAGCAGAATCAGCCCGAGCATGATCATGTGCGAGAGGAACGCCGCCATCAGCGCGTTTTGAGGCCCCCAAGCCGTCACGAGCGAGCGCAGGCCGTGTTGCCGGTCAAATTCAAAATCCTGCATCGCATAAATGATGTCGAAGCCGATCAGCCAAAACACCACGGCGATCCCGAGCACCAGCGGCGGCAACAGGCTTTGGCCAAGCGGCAGCAATTGAAACAGCTCCGGCATCGAGCCGCCCTTCACCGCGATCCATGCGCCGACCGGCGCAAGCGCAAGCGCGATGCCCAGCCAAACATGCGTGTAGTCGGTGAAGCGTTTTGTGAGGGAATAAAAGCAGATAAAAAACAACGCCACCGGCCCGAGCACGAGGCAGGCTCTGTTGATGAAACCGGCCGCAACGAGAAAACCGGCCCCGCTCAACACGCAGAGTGACCACGCGCTGAACAAACTGATCTCGCCGGTTGGCAGATAGCGGCTGGCTGTGCGCGGGTTTTTCGCATCAAATTTGCGATCGACGATACGGTTGAACGCCATTGCGCACGTCCGAGCACAAATCATGCAGACAACAATCAGCAGGAACAGCCTCACGCCGGGAAACCCGTACCTCACCGCATCGGGCGGCAATGCGGCCTTGGTTTTCTCCATGTAAAAATAATGCGCCCGCGAGGCGGCCATCATCGAGGCCAGGGCGAACGGCATCGCAAAAAGCGTGTGCGAAAATTTCACGAACCCGCCCCACTTGACGAGCAGGCCAAGTGGCCCGCGCGGCTTGGAATTCGGCGTGTTGACCAGTTCCGGTTCGCTCATTCCTCCTCCTGCCAGCGTGGCGAGGCTTCGTGCTCCACGCCCAAGTGATCGAGCACGCGCGCCACCACCGTGTCGGCGACGTCCTCGATCGTCTGCGGGTTAAAATAAAAATGCGGGTTCGCCGGCAGGATCGTTGCGCCGGCGAGCAGCAGCAGCTCCATGTTTTTGATCTGCACCAAATTGAGCGGTGTTTCGCGTGCCACGAGGATCAACTTCCGATTTTCCTTCAGCGCCACATCGGCGGCACGCAGCAGCACGTTGTCGGCGCAGCCATGCGCGATGCGGCCCATCGTACCCATCGTGCACGGGATGACGACCATCGCGTCGCACGCGTTCGAGCCGCTGGCAAACGACGCATCCATGCTCTTGAGTCCGTGCGTCTCGATGCCCTTGGCCAAGCACAAGCCGTCCGGCAACTCCTGCTGGATCACCGTTTGCGCGTAGGCGCTGAGCACAACATGCGTCTCATGGCCGGACGCCCCCAAGCGGTCGAGCAGGCGCTGGGCATAGATCATCCCGCTGGCTCCGGTTATGGCGACAAGAATTCTCAATTTGACGAAAAACGCCTCCCCTCAAGGCGCGTCAACAATGCGACAGGCCAAGCCTCCTTGTCGAGCTATCGTGGCGCACGCCGCTTGACAGTCGCGCTTCCGGATGACACCAAACGGCGTGTCCGAAGCACCTCACACCCTCATCACCGGCGGCGCCGGCTTCATCGGATCGCACCTCACCGAGCGACTGCTTGGCCAAGGCAAACGCGTCGTCGTGATCGACGATTTCTCCACCGGATCTCAAGCCAACCTGGCTGCTGTCGCTGACGATCCCAACCTCACGCTGATCGAGAGCACCGTCACCGGCTGCGAGCGGCTTGGCTCGCTCGTTGCCAAGTCGGGCTATGTGTTTCACCTCGCCGCCGCAGTGGGCGTGGACCTCGTTGTGCAGTCGCCGATCCGCACCATCGAGACCAACCTCAAGGCCACCGAGGCCATCCTTGAGGCCGCCGCGCCCAACCGGACGCCGCTGCTGCTGCCGTCCAGCTCAGAGGTGTACGGCAAAAGCTCGCACGAAGGATTTGCCGAAACCGACGACCTGCTCATCGGCCCGCCAACGCTTGGCCGCTGGAGCTACGCCTGCTCGAAGTTGATGGACGAATTTCTTGCGCTCGCCTTCCACGCCGAGCGCCAACTACCGGTCATCGTCGCACGCATTTTCAACACTGTCGGCCCGCGGCAAACCGGGCGGTACGGCATGGTGCTGCCGCGATTCATCGAGTCAGCCAAGGCGGGCGAGCCGCTGCGCGTGTTCGGCAACGGCCAGCAGTCGCGCTGCTTCGGTCACGTCAGCGACACGGTCGAGGCGTTGCTGCGCCTGGCCAAGTGCGACCGCGCGGCGGGCGGCGTGTTCAACATCGGCTCCACCGAGGAGGTGACCATCCTCGCCTTGGCCAAGCGGGTGATCGAGTTGACCGGGTCGAGCTCCGAGATCGAGCTCGTGCCGTACGACGAAGCATACGATAACGGCTTCGAGGACATGCGACGACGCAAACCGGTCACCGATAAACTCGAGTCGTTTACCGGTTTCCGACCGGTAACTCCGCTCGACGACATCATTCGCAGCACCGCTGGCTTGGCCTGACGGAGGGCGCTCGCAATCCCTCGCCAACCAATGGATACCCGTTAAGACAGGGGAAAACGCTGAAAACAGGTCAAATCAGGGCTCGCATGTGATTAGCTTTCCTTATATTGAAAACAATTTCCCCTTATTAACTTACTGGCAAAAAAAGTTGCTTTGAGATCGCAAAGTCGCTAGGTTTCCGATTTGGGTGCGTTGTCGCCAATTCTCGACCATTGGGTCGGTCAAGGCATAGCTCGGCGGTTGTGTCTTGTTTTCAGGTGTCCCCACAGGCAACACCCCAAATGGAGGAACTCATATAAGCAAACATGTCGAATGTGTCAGATTTAACACCAAAATATCCTGGCGTACCCGTCACCGTCAACGGCAACCAACTGGTGGCCAGATTGGTTGAGTCACGCATTACCGAAGGCGGGATTTTCTACCCAATCACCCCCTCGACCGAAGGTGGCGAGTTGTATCAGGAAGCCTTCGCCATGGGTGAACTGGATGTTTGGGGCAACTCGAAGGTCGCAATTGAGTGCGAAGGCGAGCACGCCGCCCAGGGCGGTGCCACGGCGTTCGCCGTGAGCGGCAAGCGCGCGGTCAACTTCACTTCGGGACAAGGATTGGCCTACGCGATGGAGCAGTACTACCACGCGCCGGGCAAACTCTCCACGATGGTGCTGGAGGTCGGAGCGCGTGCACTGACCAAGCAGGCACTCAATGTGCATTGTGGTCATGATGATTTTTACGGCGCGCTCGACACCGGCTGGACGATGATGATGGCGTATGACGCTCAGCAGGCCGCTGATCAGGCGATCATCCTGCGCAAAGTCAACGAGCTGGCGCTCAACCCGGGCATGAATATCCAGGACGGCATGCTCACCACCCACTCGGAGCGCACCTACCGCTCCCCGGAATCCGAGTTACTGCGGGAGTACCTCGGCGCTCCGGATGACACGGTCGACTGCCCTACTGAGGCACAGCGCGAGTTGTTCGGGCCTACCCGCCGCCGGGTGCCAGAGATGATGGATCTCAAAAATCCGGTGCTGCTTGGCCCGGTGCAAAACCAGGAGCACCACATGAACGGCGTGGTGG
The DNA here is from genome assembly GCA_036012205.1 of Verrucomicrobiota bacterium. Classification (GTDB taxonomy): domain Bacteria; phylum Verrucomicrobiota; class Verrucomicrobiia; order Limisphaerales; family UBA1096; genus UBA1096. The sequence goes on along the minus strand of DASCOW010000028.1, from coordinate 6,271 downwards.
CCCGGCGCAATAAATTCAACGAGCCGATCCTTGGTTTCATCGAACAGTGCCAAGAGGAATTCGCTAAACTCACAGGTCGCCGATACGGGCTGCTGCAGGAGCACCGGGCCAATGATGCCGAGACGGTGTTCGTCTCGCTGGGCTGCGCGGCAGAGAATATCGAGGCCGGCTGCGATTATTTGCGCGAACAGCGCAATGCCAAGGCAGGATCGATCCACATCAACGTCATCCGCCCATTCCCCGAGGCGGCGGTGATCGAGGCGCTGCGCGGCAAGAAAAATGTCATCATCCTTGAGCGCACCGACGAAGGCATGGCCGGCGACAATCCACTCGCCCGGGACATCCGCACCGCACTGGCCAAAGGCCAGGAAGCGGCCCGGTTTGGCGGGGATTTACCCAGCATAACACCGGAGGAAACTCCGCGCATCTTCCGGGGCAGCTACGGCATCGGCTCCCGCGACTTCCGGCCCGAACACATACTGGGGGCATACGAGTTTGCCACCGGTCAAACCAAGCGCGCTGATGACAAAAGTGCCACAGATGGCGAAACCAGTTTCACTCTGGGTGTCGATCACCCGTACGCTGTCATCTCGAAAGACACCCCGTCATTCCTGCCGGACGGCGCGATTGCGGTGCGGTTCCACTCGATCGGTGGCTGGGGCATGATCACCACCGGCAAAAATCTTGGCGAGATCATCGGCAACTTTGGCCAGACCATTGCCGAACGCAAACCAACCCACGACGACCTTGGCCAACTGGAGGACAAACTCTTCATCATGGCCAACCCGAAGTACGGCTCGGAGAAAAAAGGGTCCCCGACGAACTACTTTCTCACCGTGGCACCGGAGCGCATCCAGGTGAACTGCGAGTTGAACCACGTGGACGTGGTGCTGTGCTGCGATCCCAAGGCGTTCACCCACACCAATCCGCTCGTCGGCATCAACAAGGGTGGCTGCCTCGTATGGGAATCAAGCGACACACCGGAGGAGGCGTGGAAGCGAATCCCAACCAGGCATCGGCAATTCGTCAAGGACAACAATATCCGAATCTTCATCCTGCCCGGTTTCGACATCGCGCGTGAGTCCACCAGTCGGGAGGATCTGCAACTGCGTATGCAGGGCAACTCGTTCCTCGGTGCGTTTTTCAAGGTGTCCTCCTTTCTCAACGATCATGACATTAGCGAGGAGCAGTACCACGATGTCGTACACAAGCAGTACGAAAAAAAGTTCGGCCGCTTCGGCAAAGCCGTCGTTGAGTCAAACATGAAGGTGATGCTCGGCGGATTCGAGCGGGTACAGGAGATCAGCATCGGCGAACTTGAGGACGCCGACACGTCGAGCATGCGCAACCCGCTGCTCGCGCCGAACGGCGCCAACGGCATCGAGATGATCCCCACATCCGGCTGTGAAAACAGCGGCTGCCCAAGCTGCTCCATGCCGAACGGGCAGGAGCGCGCGCCGTTACAGACCATGGCCAAGTTCGACTCCGAGTATCGCAACGACTTGGGCTACCACCAGCCGGCTGGCGCGCTGGCCAGCGTGGGCTTGATGAGCGCGGGCATCGGAGCGACACATAGCAAATACGTCGCCCGCCGCGAGACACCGATTTACATCGCCGAAAACTGCACCCAGTGCATGGAGTGCATCACCGCCTGCCCGGACACTGCCCTGCCCAACACCGCGCAAGACATCAGCACGGTGCTGGTCACCGCTGTTCGCCACTACGTCAGCGATCCCGGGGAACAAAAAAAACTGCTCAACGAAGTCCTGGGGCTCGAGAATCGTTGCCGCGCCCGCATGGTTGACAATGTCGCCAACAAGGCAAAAGAGCCGTTCAAGGATATCCTCCGCTCCGAGGTCAATCAACTCGCCACCGTGTCCGAGACGGCGCGAGGCGAGTTCACCCGCATCATCGACCAGTTGCCGCTGGCGTACAACGACGTCACCGCCATCTTCCGCAGCGCCGAGAAAAAGAGCCCCGGCAACGGCGGCTTGTTCTCCATTTTCGTCAGCGACCTTTGCAAGGGCTGCGGCGAGTGTGTCCAGGTCTGCGGCGACCACAATGCCCTGCGCATGATCCGCGAAACGCCTGAGATCAACGCCGAACTCGCCACCGCGCAGGTGTTCAGCCGCTTGTTGCCTGACACGAGCCAGAAATTTCTCGGCCTGTATAACGACGACACGCCGGAGGACTCCCGCGAGGCGGCGCTGCGCAACCACCTCATGGTGCGCCGCAACTACGAGGCACTCGTCAGCGGCGACGGCGCCTGCGCCGGTTGTGGCGAGAAGAGCGTGCTGCGTGCCGTGGCCTCCGTCACCGAGGCGTACATGCGCCCGGTCTTTCACAAAAAGGCCAAGCGCCTTCGCGAAACCGCCACCGAACTGGAAAACAACGGCGTGGCCAAACTCGAGGCGCTCAAGGCCCGCAGCGAAGAGGAATACAAGTGGTACACATGGTCCGTGGCCCACACAATTCTGGGCTTGGGCGGCGAGAACGATGACGACACAGCCAATCGCTTGGCCAAGCGCGGCGAGATCACCGACCAGGAACTCGTCGATGCGCTTTGCGCCGTGATGCGGCAGGACGCCTTCAACCACCGCGACCTGCAGGCAGTCGATGGCCGGCACGCAAACGGCATGAGCGTCATGTTCATGGGCGCGCACACCGGCTGCAACACCGTGTACGGTTCCACCCCGCCGTCCAACCCGCATCCGTACCCGTGGATGAACTCTCTCTTTCAGGACGGCGCGACCGTCAGTTGGTTGCTCGGCGAGTCGGCCATGCTCAACCACGCACGCCGCTCAGTCGTGCCGGAGCGCTTGGCCAAAGCGCTGCTCACCCGCGACGACACCGTCAGCTCGCATGACGAATATTTTAACCTCACCCACCTGAACGACTCAATGATGACCGACGCGGAAATACGCGAGATGCCGAGGGTCTGGGCTATCGGCGGTGACGGGGCCATGGGCGACATTGGCTTCCAAAACGTCTCCAAGGTCGTGCTGCAAAATCGGCCAAACGTGATGATGCTCATGCTCGACACGCAGGTGTACTCGAACACCGGCGGTCAAAACTCAGACAGCTCGAACATGCTCGGCGGCTACGACATGAACCAGTACGGTGCCGCCACACAGGGCAAGCTCGTCGAGAAAAAAAGTGTCTCCGAGGCGTTCATTAGCGGGCACGGCTCTCCGTTTGTCGCGCAGGTCTCAATGGCCAACTCCGCCAAAACCTACCGCGCGATGCTTGACGGTTTGGAGTATCGCGGCACCGCGTTTTTCCAGTGCTACACCACCTGCCAACCCGAGCACGGCGTCGCAGACCACATGTCCGCCGACCAGGCGCGGCTCATCCGCGACAGCCGCGGCATGCCGGAGTTCGTTTACAACCCGCGCGGCGGCGAGTTGCAGCAGGAATGCCTCGAACTCAAAGGCAACCCCTCCATCAAGCGCGACTGGTGGGAGCATAAATACAAGGCCACAGGTGAAAAATACAACTATACCGTCGCCCACTGGGCGGTCACCGAGGCCCGCTTCCGCAAACACCTCAAGGCCATCTCGGAGAACAGCACTGACGAGTTCATTCACATCGACAACATGCTCACCTGCATCACCCAGCAGGATGTCACTTATCGGCGTGTATTCGACGAGAGCCAACTGGCCTACGTGCCGGACTTCGGCGTTTACTTCAAGGCCGAGATCGAAGGAAAGTTCAAGTACTTCACAGTCAGCCGCCAGATGGTCCTCTTCGCCGTCGAGCGCCGCAAGGCGTGGCGAATGCTCCAGAGCAAGGCCGGCGTCGAGAACAAGGATTACCTCGCCCAGAGAGCACTGCTGGCCAAGGCCGAAAAAGGCGAACTGACCCGCGATGATCTGCTTAACCGGGGCAACAAACTCCTCAATAAGGAAGTCGCCACTGTGGCCTAATCCCCTGCCCCACATTTCCCAAAAGCCTCGAACATCGGGAGCTTTTTTGTTGCCCTTGGCCAAGCGCCGGAACGACACTTGCCCCCATGCAGCTTTTCCTCAACGGCGAATGGACCGGGCTCAATGACACCGCCGAAGTGGTGAACCCGTTCAATGGGTCGGTCATTGACACCGTGCCAAGCGCCACTCCAGCGGATATTACTGCAGCCATCGACGGCTTGGGCAAAGGCGCGAAAACGATGCGCAATATGCCGGCTCATCGGCGGGTGGACATCCTCCGCAAAGCCGCGTCGCTCATGCGCGAACGGCAGGAGGAACTCGGCCGGCTCATCAGCACCGAGGAAGGCAAGGTGCTGGCCGAGGGACGCATTGAGACCGGCCGCGCTGCCGAGGCGATTGATCTTTCCGGCGACGAGGCACGGCGGTTGCACGGCGAAACCGTGCCGCTCGACTCCACGCCCGGCGGCGTCGGCAAACTGGGGTTTACGCTGCGAGTGCCGTGCGGCATTGTGGCGGCAATCACACCGTTTAACTTCCCGTTGAACCTCGTCGCGCACAAGGTCGGCCCGGCGATCTCCGCCGGCAATGCCGTGCTGCTCAAGCCGGCCTCCGACACCCCGCTCTCGTCGCTGAAACTGGTGGAGATTTTGCTCGAGGCCGGCCTGCCGCCAGAAGCCATCGCCTGTGTCACTGGTTCCGGCGCAGCGCTTGGCCAGGCGATCTGCACCGACCAGCGGATTCGTAAGATCAGCTTCACCGGCAGTTCCGAGGTAGGCGAACAAATCTGCTGCATGGCCGGTCTCAAGCGTGTCACGATGGAGCTTGGCTCAAACAGCCCGGTGATCGTGCTCGACGATGCCAATCCTGAAAAAGTGGCCACCGCCATCGCCATCACCGGCTTTGCCAATGCAGGCCAGGTTTGCATCTCGTCCCAACGCATCATCGCCACGCCAACGATTCATGATGACCTGCTCGACGCACTCAAGGCCAAGGTCGAACAACTCACTGCTGGCGACCAACTCGCCGAGAGCACCCACATCGGCCCGCTGGTTCGCGAAGCCGACGCCAGGCGAGTGGAGGAGTGGCTTGGCCAGGCGGTTGCCCAGGGAGCGAAACTGCTCTGTGGCGGCGACCGCGAAGGCTCCGTCGTGCAGCCGGCGGTGCTGGCCAACGTTCAGCGAAACATGCGGATGAGCTGCGACGAACTGTTCGGCCCGGCGGTCGGCGTCACTCGCGCTGACAGCATCGACGATGCCATCCGCCTGGCCAACGACACGCGCTTTGGCCTGAGCGCCTCCATCTTCACGCAGGACATTGACAAGGCAATCCGCTTCGCTCGCGAGGTTGACAGTGGCAATTTGCACATCAACTTCGGCACCGCGTGGCGCGCCGAGACCATGCCCTACGGCGGACTCAAAGACAGCGGCATGGGCAAGGAAGGACCCAAGTACGCCGTCGAGGAAATGACTGAAATCAAAATGGTCGTTATTCATTGATGACGCGAGTAAACCACAAAACAGCATTCCCTCGAGAGGAGTGCTGACCTAGAGTCCGCGCATGCGTTACCTTCTTGTTTTTCTTTTTTCTTTGGGCTGTCTGATGCCATCAGCCGCGCCGATTAAACCGAATATTGTACTGATCCTTGCCGATGACGTCGGTTGTGAGCCGATCGGGGCTTACGGCGGGGAGCGTTGGAAGACGCCCAACATCGATGCCCTGGCCAGGGGCGGCATGAGGTTTGACCACTGTTACAGCATGCCGGTCTGCCATCCATCCCGCCTGGCTCTGCTCACCGGCAAGTATCCGTTTCGGCTGAAATCCGGCTGGGGTTCGTTCCCCAAGACTGAGGAGAAGAACACCATCGCCCAAGTATTGCGGCGTGCCGGCTATGCGACTGCGGTCGCCGGCAAGTGGCAATTGGTTTTGATGAAAACCGACAAGCAACACCCGGACCGCCTCGGTTTTGATGAATGGAGTGTGTTCGGCTGGCACGAGGGAGCGCGCTACCACGACCCCATGATCTACCAAAACGGCAAAGTGCGGGACAAATTGAAGGGACGGTATGGGCCGGATATGTACGTCGATTTTCTCGGTGAATTTATGGAGAAGAACAGCAAGGCCGGCAAACCGTTCTTCGCATTTTACTCGATGGCACTGGCACACGATGTAACCGATGACCTCAAGTGGCAGGTGCCGTATGCGCCGGGCAGGGAGCGCTGGATGAATTACGGCGAGATGGTGGAGAGCATGGATGCAATGGTGGGCCGTCTCGTCAACAAGCTCGACGCGCTCAATCTGCGCGAGAACACGCTCATCCTCTTTTCCGGCGACAACGGCACGGCGTC
>DASCOW010000027.1:0-3438 GCA_036012205.1 Verrucomicrobiota bacterium | reverse complement strand
ATTCGTCCTTGGAATCGGCATACCAGCCATTCTTGGTGCCGTCGGGGTAGATCGCAATGACGGGCGGTAGAATGCTATCGGCAATTGCTTTCTTCATGGCGGCACGAAATGTCCCACCTCTTTTGTAGGAACCGCCGCGACCATGCAGGTTGTAGATGACCGGATACCCTACTCCCTCCTTGCGGTAACCTTCAGGAAGGTAGATATCGAAGGTGATTTCGTCACCGGATATCTTTCCGGTGATGGTTTCTGTTTTGAGTTCTCCTTGAGCTTGCTGGACAGCGGAAAGAACAAAACCCAACAAGATCACCGGCAGAGCGATATAAGTTTTTTTTATGTTCATTGTATGCACCATAATTCGTTTCATTTGCCTTCAGCTTTCAATTCTTCACCCGTCTTACCGCCGTGTTTGCGGATGAGGTTCTTAACGACTTCTTCGGTTAACTCATGGCCTGAGAGAAATGGAAACCCTTCCCAGCGCACTATCCCTTGGGGGTCAATAATCATTACGTGTGGAATCCCTTTCACCTCCACTTCTTTCTTCATCCTCTTTTGTGTGTCAATTGCACTGTAGTATTCGATGTGGGGTTGCTTCATTGAAGCGACCTTGCTCGCCTGCTCATCAGATAGGCCAACAACAACCATCTGTTTTCCAAATTGTTCACGGAATCGATTCAGTTCCGGAATCGCCTTGAGGCACGGGCCGCACCAGGTTGCCCAAAAATCAATCAGCAAAAACTTGCCCTTCCATTCAGGCTTTTCACTTAACCACTTTTCAACAATCAATTCGGGAGCTTTCTGGTTCAAGTAGGATTTGGCCCACAATTTCTTGCGTTCAATATCAGGTTCTGGCTGTGCAGTGGCAACTTCAACAGTTTTCGTTCCTTCTGGAGAAGTCGACTGTTGCACCTTACCACATCCCACCAGCACCACGGCTGCGACGATTGCGATCAGTTGTGATTTCATAGCGAGGGAACCGTCATCCCGTTGAGCGCAGTTTTCAAGGCGTTTTAACTGTTGCCGCAAAAAGCCTTCAGCCTCAAAAAATAAGGGTTGATGGCTGAACCGAAATCATACGAGCCAGAGAAAGTGACCGCTGGAGTCACATGGAAATGGGAAAAGACCTTCTCGGACTATCCAGCCAGCGAATGGACGCTCACCTATTATCTCCGCAAAAACGGAGCAACCGCGACCAGCTTCAGCGCAACCGCTGACGGCGACACTCATCTGGTGACTGTTGCGGCGGCAACCACTGCGGCCTACGCGTCCGGCATCTACGACTTCATCGGCTGGGCCATCAAGGGCACAGAGAAGTACGAGGTGTTCAATGCCGTGATCGAGATACTGCCCAACCCAACCAACTCAAGCGTATACGATCCGCGAAGCCACGCACGGCGAGTGATGGAACTGATCGAGGCCGCGATTTATCCGGTATTTCAGCAGGTTATTCCCAAATCATGAGGAATTAGCCGGAATTAGGCTAAATTCATCGACTTTGAGCAGTGCGCAAAGCTGTGTGAGCGGTGCTCAAGGTCGTGTGTTATTCGGAAACTACTCCCGTTTTGGTGTCGACGGGAATGCGCCGTATTTTTTCTGCGTCCCTCTGCGGCTACGCAATCTCTGCGTTTAGCTTGAAAGTGAAATTTTTTCAACCACGAAAAAGCGGGAGATGGATCGGGTGCTTACCGGTCGCTGCCGTTTTTTTCTTTTCGCGCCCATTGGCGCTTGGCTGGTTCGGGGAGAGAGGTGTCCACCTTGGCGTAGTAGCCGTCTGAGCCGAGCATTTCGGTCACCTCTTCCCGTAACTGCACTGAGGGGCGCACAAAATATTTCTCGCTTGTATCGATGAACACAAATCGCCCGTCCTGCTGGCGTATGCACAGGAACAACGGGCAACGGCCGGGATGGCTCGTGGCCAAGCCGTGGAGTTCCTCCATCTTCTCCGGACCAAGCTCACGGGCGTTGAGCCGGAACTGTACCTGCTCGGTGAACTTGGCCGGGGCGTCGTCGAGTGCGATGGTTTCCAGCGGGAAAATTTTGGGTGTGTCCTCGCTGTTGTTGGCCTCGCCAATGACAAGCACGGTTTTGTTTGGCTGCAACAATTCCTGATACTTGTCGTAGTTTTCATTCATGCACAGCACTTGGAACGCGCCCTTGAGATCTTCGACCGTGGCGATAGCGTACGGCTTGTTGGTGCGCCGGGAGATGCCGCGCTGCACAGCTCCGATGAGTCCGCCGACGCGTGTCACCTTGCGACTCTCCAATTCCTTGACCGTCTCGCTGTCGTGTAGGCAGTACTGGTCGAGCAATTCGCGGTACGGGTCGAGCGGGTGGCCGCTCACGTAAAAGCCGAGCAGTTCCTTTTCCGCGCTGAGGATGTCTCCGCGCTCCCACTCGGCGAGGTCGGGCACCTTGTCCTGCATCGACTGGCTGCTTTCCTCGAATGCACCAAAGAGGGACGTCTGGCCGGACTCGCGGTCCCGTGCCTGGCTCGATGCCTTGGCCAAGGCGCGGTCGATGACGGAAAACTGCCCCGCGCGCGTGCCGGAGAGGCAATCGCACGCACCGCTCTTGATGAGCGCCTCGAGCACCTTGCGGTTCACCGTCCGCGTGTCGCTGCGGTCGCACAGGTCGAACAGGTCAGCAAACGGCTCGCCCGCTTCCCGGGCCTGGATGATCTCCGCCACCGCGATGCCGCCGACGCCCTTGATCGCCGCCATGCCGAAGCGGATGACCGAGCCGTCCCGTGCCGGGGCGAACAATTCCTGGCTCTCGTTGACATCCGGCGGCAGCACCTCGATGCCAAGGGAACGGGCCTCGTCAGTCAATACCCCCAGCTTGGCCGTGTCGGCCATGTCGTTGGTCATGTTGGCCGCAAGGAACTCGACCGGGAAGTGCGCCTTCAGGTAGGCGGTCTGGTAGGCCACCACGGCATAGGCCGCTGCATGCGACTTGTTGAAGCCGTAGCCGGCGAACTTCTCGAGCAAGTCGAAAATCTCGTTGGCCTTGCGCTTGGAAATGTTGTTGTGCTCCGCGCAGCCCTGCACGAACTGCTCACGCTGTTCCTGCATCACCTCGACCTTTTTTTTGCCCATCGCGCGTCGGAGTAAATCGGCGCTACCCAGCGTATAGCCGGCGAGCACCTGCGCAGCTTTCATCACCTGCTCCTGATAAATCAGGATGCCGTAGGTTTCGTTGGCGATCGGCTCGAGCAGCGGATGCGGGTAGTTGATATCCACCTCGCCGTGCCGGCGGCGGATGAAGTCCGGGATCAGGTCCATCGGTCCCGGTCTGTACAGTGCCACGAGCGCCGTGATGTGCTCGATCGAACCCAGTTTGAACTTTCGGCACAGGTCGCGCATGCCGGCCGACTCCAACTGAAATACGCCAACCGTGTGGCCGTTGTTCAGCAGGTCGTACGCCTTTGAGTCGTCGGTC
>DASCOW010000026.1:0-5195 GCA_036012205.1 Verrucomicrobiota bacterium | reverse complement strand
AAAATCAATTGATTTGTTTCAACGGCCGGCGAGTAAACTTGGCCAAGCACGAAAAATCAAACCCGGTTTTGGAAAGCGTACGCGGGTCGCGCGCTTTTCCCGTTGCTTAGTGGTCGCGCTTGAGCAGATAATCGGCGAGCGCTTCCAGCGCGACCGCTTGGTCCTTGAACGGCATGAGTGCGGCGTAGGCCTTGGCTGTCAGGTCGGCGGCGATCTTGCGCGATTTGGCCAATCCGACCACCGACGGCTAGGTTGCTTTTTGCACAGCTTCGTCCTTGCCGGCGGTTTTGCCCAACTGCTCGGACGACTGGGTAACGTCGAGGATGTCGTCGATCACTTGGAACGCCAAGCCAACGTGGTAGCCAAAATCGGTCAGCGCCTGAAGCTGATGCGGCATGGCGCTAGCCGACATGCCGCCGAGCCGCACCGAGCAGGTCAACAGCGCGGAGGTTTTGCGCTCGTGAATGTAGCGGAGCTGCGCGCGCGACACCGGCTTACCCTCTCCCTCGAGATCGGCAACTTGGCCGGCAATCAGTTGCAAGTGGCCGGCTGTCTTGGCCAGTTCTCGGACGAAATCGTTCTGCTTGTAACGCTTGGTCGGCTTGGCTTGGTTGGCTAACTCGAAAGCCAGCGTCAGCAGCGCGTCGCCGGCTAGCACTGCGATACCTTCGCCGAACACGACATGATTGGTCGGTTTACCACGGCGCAAATCGTCATCATCCATCGCAGGAAGATCATCGTGGATCAGCGAGTAGGTGTGAATGCACTCGACCGCCGTGCCGAGGATTAACGAGTCGCTTGTTCTGCCGCCACACGCCTCTGCCGCTGCCAAGCAGAGAATAGGCCGGAGCCGTTTACCGCCGGCAAACATCGAGTAGCGCATCGCCTCATGCAGTGTTTTAGGCTTGGCCGTCGCCTTGGGTAGATGCTTGTTAAGCGCGGCATTGACCTGTTTAACGGATCGGTCGATGTAGCGCTTGAGCGAAAAGGATTCGGGCTTAGCCCGCTTGTTAGGGGAAACCGGCACGCGGACGTTTTAAGCATGCCTCCGCTGCCTCACAAGGCAGAATCCATCGCCTTGCCGCCTAATACTCATTCAATTATTCAAACCCAAGGTTTCTGTTGTGGAGAGGAGCAGGAGTCTCATCGAGCAAGGGTTGCTCGAATGTCAGAGAATGCGCCCTCAGCATCGCAGGCCTCGGTTTCACCTTTATCGTATGCTGCGATCTTGGCCACTGATTCATTTACCAACGCGGACAAAATCGATGGATTCTCGACGCTTAGCCGAAGAGGCTCAACCAACAGCACCCCTTGATATTGAGAGAAGGTTTCTTCGATTACTGCCAAGTCCATAAGCTAATTGCCGGGTCGGAAGCAAAACTCCCCCCGAAAAACAAAGGAGAAAATTTGGAGAACTTCCTCTTTGCGGGCAAGGGGACAAAAGTTGTCGAGAACGGATTACTCAGCGTTGGTTTTGCCGGGCGAGGGCACGCCTTGGCTGAAGTCGCCTTTGGAGTCCGGTACGCGGCGATACGCTGAATCGGGGTCGAGCTTGGCGACCTTCACCTCGTCGAGGATTGAATTGCCCGCCTTGTCGCTGTCGATCAGCTGAATCGTCTCGCCGCCCTTGGCCAACTTGAAGTTGGCGTGCAGGCCCTCCTCGGCCTTGCCGTCTTCGTCGGCCCAAATAACCAGGCGCCCACCCGCTGCGATTTTGATGCCTTTCGGGAACTTCCATTTGCGCGGATTCTTTTTGCTGTCGGTCAGGAATTTACCGGACAAGTCGACCTCACTGTCAGAGGAGTTCGCGATTTCAATGTAGTCGTCGAAGTCGCCTTGAGGATCCTTGGCCGCCGACCGGTTTTCAGAAACGACCTCGTTGATCACCAACAGGGATCGATCGGCCTTGGGCGAGTTGATGCGGAAGGACAGAGGCTTGGCCTCGGCGCGGGCCGGATAAAAATCGGAGGTCATCACCGCCCCACCGGAACGGGCTTCAACATAGTAGCGAATTTTTTTGCCGGCGAGCTGCGCAGGGATGTTTGCGGTGAACACGCTGTCGCCCTTTTGGCCGTCCGGCTGCATCGACACATTTCTGTAAGGCTCGTTTTTGCCGTCTGAGAACCAGAGAACGACCGTCTTGGCCGAGGTTTTGCCCGTTGTCGTGGCGACGATGCGTGTGGAATTGGTCGACTTGGCTTCGTCGAGTTCGGTCACGGAGACAATCTTCGGCGTTGGGAGATCCACCTCGGGATGGGACAGCAGGAACTCCCGTCGGCCCTCGGTGAACGGCTTGAGACCAAGCTTGGTCCGCCGCCCGTCGGAGCTTGTTTCCACCAATCCTTTTTCAAAAGCCTCGAAAGAACTGTGTTTGCGGACGTCTTTTTTAACTTCGTCCCTGATTAGTGCTGCGTACCCTTCGACGAGCGGGCCAATTTTCCCCCATTTAATCCACTCCTCAGTGATCGTCTTGAGGTGGTGCCGGTAACGTGCCTTAAAGTGTGGCACTTGGAACAGCTTGTACATGAGTGGGCGGTCTGGGTTGTCGGCATTGTAAAATGGCTCAAGCTTTGGCCCGCTCAGCCCGGACGGCATACCGGGGCCGCCGGGGATGCTCATTACCTCGTTACCGTCGTGCTGCAGCAAATGGAAGCGCCCATCCGGATCGAGGTATAGGTTGTAATCGCTTCCTCGGGTGAAATACCCCTCATCCTGAAAAACGCACTCGAGTGCCAATGACCACATAGCGCTGTCGATATCAAATCGTCCATTTAATTTTTCTGCCAATTCTTCGATCGGGGTTTCATCCAGCAGCTTGGTGAACTGCTGCAATTCTTTCCAAGCCTCTGCTTTACCTTCCGTGCGTTGTTGAAAGCCAGTGTAATCTTCCTTTTTCTCCCCCGGATAACGGAGGTTGCCACTGCCGCCTCCGCCTGCGCCAATCTTCCAACGAACACCGTCTCGTGTACTGAAGTTGTCCTCGAGGAAATCCTTGTTGAACTGCTGGATGTGCGAGTAGATGCCCCAGCTTTCACCGTTGATCACCACTTTGACGAAGTTGCCCTTGAAGGCAGGAATGTAATCGCGGGCCACGTGCGAATAAATGACCTCACGCATGAACGTCGGGTCCGAGTTGGCGTTGAGCAGATTAAGCGTTTTATAGCCAAGCAACTTTTGGTCGCTGTGCTTGTGGTCGATGTAAAGGTTCATCGACCGTTTTAAGTCGGGCGATACGGAACGAAAAGAGGAGTTACCGCGAAACTTCAGGCCAACATTCTTGTAGAGTTTGCCGTCTACTGTCAGGTCAGCGGGCACGGCGACGTCGGTCCGGTAAAAGGCCTCCATCTCCTCCATCCACTCGTTATCCTTGAACTTGATGAACAACGTGCGGAGCGTGCTCTCGTCGTAAAGCTTGGTACCGAGATCGTTGTCAGTACCCGGTTCAAGCCGCTCGGCTTTTGAAAAGTCGCGTGGCTCGGGTGCGGGACGGTTTCCGCCACCCCTCGGGTCAGGGCGGCCCCCACGGTTTCCGCGAGAAGACGGCTGCCCTCCACGGGCTCCGTCAGGACGGGCCGGCCGGCCGCCGCGCTGACCCCGATCGACGCCGCCATCGCTGTTGCGTTGTTCCTCTACATATTTTCTTGCTGCAGAACGCTCTGCCTTATCAAGAATCCCATCATCATCCTTGTCGAACTTAGGGATCAACTCGACTCTTTGCCCGCGGCGGGAACCTCCCCTTCCCCCTCCACCGCGGGTGCGACCACCGCGGTCAGGCGACGGGCCAGCTGTACGACCGCTCGCATTCGGTTGACCATCAGGCCGCCGCCTTTCATTCGAAAAGGCATTGGGGCGGCCGCCATTCCGGAACGACTCTCGAGCGGCTTCACGTTCTCCTTCATCCAGCTCGCCGTCTTTGTTTTTATCAAATCGTTCTAGAATTTGTTTGCGTTGCGCCTCGCGGTTTGGACGTTCTCCACGTCCCGGGCGGTCGGCGGGTTGTGCAGAAAGACTCGCATTCGTTGAGGCCATCAGGGTTAACGTGAGAATTAACTGAAAGCATTTAGTTTTCATATGCAAATTATCTAATCCCGAACCAGTTAGGGAGAAGGGAATACGGTTGGAACCGAGTAAATGGTTACAGAATTTAAAATAAATATCCACCCTGCACTCTCATCTATCCTACAGGAAGCCATCAGCTACAGATTGCCTTTGGCCAGAGATTGTGTTGCATTCGGTGGCCTCGCTACAAGGCGGGACATGTATAACTTTCTATATTTTATGTCACACTCAGACAGCAAAAGTACTTGGGAAAGATTTAAACGCTTCCACTCAGAATTTCCGTCCATCGGCTTGGGCATAGACATCAGCCGAATGAATTTCACCGAAGAGTTCCTTGAGCAGATCAAGCCGCTTTTGACTAAGGCACACAAGGCGATGATTCAACTTGAGGCGGGCGCCATCGCCAATCCGGATGAAAACCGAATGGTTGGCCATTATTGGCTGCGTAATTCTGCCAAGGCTCCCAGAGAGGAAATCAGGCAGGCGATCGATCAAACTTTAGACAGCATCAAAGGATTTTCAGACAAGATACACAATGGAGAAATAAAAGGAGCATCAGGATTGTTTAGTCATTTCTTAGTCATTGGTATTGGTGGCTCGGCGCTGGGTCCACAATTCGTTTCACGCGCATTGACGCAGCCGGAAAAAGATAAAATGACGCCTTGGTTCATCGACAATACCGATCCTGATGGGTTAGACCTAATCAAAACAAAACTGGCTAATTTTTTAGGTAAAACCCTGGTTATAGTGATTTCTAAGTCTGGCGGGACCAAGGAAACGCGTAACGGGATGATTGAAATGCAGTCCGCATATCTCGCAGCAGGATTGAACTTTTCTGAACACGCTGTGGCTGTCACAGGCGAAGGTAGCAACCTAGATAAAACAGCAGAGACCGAAGGTTGGATTCGGAGATTCCCGATGTGTGACTGGGTTGGAGGACGGACCAGTGAAACTTCTGTGGTAGGATTGTTACCCGCTGCCTTGCAGGGATTCGAGATAGATGAAGTTCTCCGAGGAGCTGCGGCTTGTGACTGCGAGACTCGAGACAAATCGTTCGAAAAAAACCCAGCCGCTCAACTTGCCGCCATGTGGTTTTACGCCGGTGAGGGCCGCGGCTCCAAGGACATGGTGATTCT
>DASCOW010000025.1:0-1168 GCA_036012205.1 Verrucomicrobiota bacterium | reverse complement strand
TCCCCCTCAATCACTTGGCCGAGCGGTTTCCAGTCTGTTTCGCTTGATTTGAACAAAACCTGATAGGCCAGACCGCGTTCGGTCTCGAACTCCAGTTGCACCGACTCGCGCTTGGCCAACGGGACGGAATCAGCCTGAGGCCCGGTGACCGGCTCCGCTGAACATGTCAACAATCCCAAACCCACCATGAAACAGGCAGCAGTGGCTTTCATGAGTCGGATGGTAGTCCCGGCTATCCGCTGGCGCAAGCCTTGTCCATTGCCAATCGCAGAGGCCGGGCCTAGACTCTTCCCGGCCTTGGCATGAATGTTTCCGACTCCACAATCCTGATTACCGGCGGCACCGGTTCCTTCGGCAACCGGGTCGCCGCACATCTGCTCAAGCAGTCACCTGCAGAAATTCGCATCTTTAGCCGCGACGAAAAGAAACAGTGGGAAATGCAGCAGGTGTTTCCTCAGTTCCAGTATATCGTTGGCGACGTGCGGGAGGAGAGTCGTCTCGTGGAGGCCATGGCCGGCGCTGATCTCGTCTTCCACGCCGCCGCGCTGAAGCACGTGCCATCGTGCGAGAAATATCCGTACGAGGCCTACAAGACAAATGTCACAGGATCGCAAAACGCCTGCCGAGCCGCCAAGGCCGCCGGCGTGAAGACGTTCGTCGCCCTCAGCACTGACAAGGCCGTCAAGCCGCTCAACGCCATGGGTACCAGCAAGGCGATGATGGAAAAACTCGTCTGCAGCCAAAACCAAAACGGAGGCGACACAAAGTTCTGCTGTGTGCGCTACGGCAACGTGATGGGCAGCCGCGGTTCCGTCATCCCGCTGTTCAAGCGGCAGATCGAAAACGACGAACCGCTCACGCTCACTGTGCCGGAGATGACGCGCTTTCTCATGACGCTCGACCAATCGGTAGGCCTCGTGTTGCACGCGATGCAGCACGCGCTCGGCGGCGAGATCTTCGTGCGCAAGGCACCCGCCTGCACCATCGGGAAACTCGCCGAGGCCATCTGTGAAAAATTCAGCCCGAACGGCGCCGATCACCCGGTCAATGTCACCGGTGTTCGGCCCGGCGAAAAACTGCACGAGACGCTTGTCAACGAATACGAAATGCAGCGCGTCACCGAGGAAGAGCTTTTTTACGCCATCCACCCCGAGTACCACGTGCCGGA
>DASCOW010000024.1:0-3205 GCA_036012205.1 Verrucomicrobiota bacterium | reverse complement strand
TGTAGGTGTAGTTCTCGGTAAACTCGACAAGGTAAGAGTAGAAAAGCCGTTTATTGTACCACTTGACAATGTAGCTGCTGAAGCCAGGCATTCCCTGGTACAGCTTCGCCGAAGCATTACCGTAAGCCAGATCGCTGTCCCAATGCAGAAACTGGAACTTGCCGTCATCATGACGCTGGTAAAAATAGCCGTTCTTGCCACGCCTCAGCGAGAAGGAGTCCCAGTCATCGATGTAGCCGCGCACCATTGACATGATCATTGTCTGGTGTGGATCGACAAGCCGCTCGATCTGCGCCTGCTTATAGGTTTTGCTGACTGTTCGAAACAGGTTGATGAGTGCGCTGTAGTCGTCTTCCCACTCGTTGGTGCGCTTCATCCACTCGGATCGGTAGCGGCCCGGATTGTCACTGCTTTTGTAACTCCAGTCAGCATTACGGTTCTGACGATCCCAACCGTCTGTGAACCACCACTCATCGTCGATGCGGTAAAGGTTACCCTTGACGCCGTCAGTGAAGTTGCGATCTAGGAAATCGTTGGCAACCGGTTCAACCTCCTCTCGCATTTGCGGGGAACTATTGTTCACCGTAAACCAGATCATTTCATTTTCATTCACAACATGGCCCATCAGATAGAGCATGTACCGGGTCAGGCGGTTACGACTGACCCGGCCGTTGGCGTCGTCGTCCCATGAGAGTTTGTATTTCCCCCGGAAACGCCGGTCGTTGGGTATTTTCCACTTGCCCCGGTTCAGATGGTTGCCACGCGTCCACGGGCTACCACTGTTGCGCATCTCGCAGTTGTATCGAATATCCTTTTCGTTGGAGATGAACGTCGCGTTGAAGTAGTGGTTGGAAAGGCGCGGGAAATTGTAATTGTATTTCGAGCTTCCGCCGTTGCTGACCGCCCCCATGTCGTAGTCGGAAACAACCAGTCGCACTGATCGCAAGTCCGTCTTGGGCTTGCGATTGTCCACAACGTACAATGCCGGGCGATCCGAACCCCATTTTGGTTGCCTGTAGCTCGCCCCAGCCTCGGTCTTGGCCTCTACGTAAAACTGCACTCGTCGGCCATTAGTTCGGTACTCGGTCAGCGTGCCGGTGAAAACACCGTCGCCTGCCACCTCATCCCCGCCACGGCTGCCGTCATCGTACATCTGCTTAGTCTTCCAGGATCCTGTGTTGTTCGAGGAGTCGGTGCGGTGACGCACGCTCACTGTGGACAGCGGATCGTCTGATTTGATTCGTGCGGTGATCCGCACCGACTGGTTCGACGTAGGTACAGCTGGGCTGTGCAGTAGTTGATCGACCTGCGGCGGTGTGTTGGCAGCATACGTCGAGTTGCGCTTTCCAGGAGTGCCAAGGTTCTCCGGGATCTCGATCAGGAAACTGGCGGCGACACTCTTATCCCACGTCCAAGCGATCAGCCTCGGATTGCCCCGAATCCATCGAGCCCTGAACTTTATAGTAAGATCATCATTGCGACGGACATTAGCGCTCATGTCGATTTCCATCCGGTTGGGCCTGTTATCCCCGTGCCCATCAGAAATGAGATGCAATTCTCGCCCACTCATATATGTCGCCCAGTGGTTGCCTTGAGCCAGCCACCCGTTAGCACTACGATTATTGGTGGACATTTTGTTAGCGTTTGTGAGGACGTTCTTCTTTGTTCGAGAACTGACAGCTTCGATCTCTGATAGAACGACCTCCGAATCGCCCACCAGGTGCATATGAAACTCCCGGTAATCGGTAGCGCCGCCCATGGTTTTTAACTGCCGCCACCGTCCGGTGGCCGTGTAGTCGCGAAAACTGCTTTTGGTTGTCTCATCGCTGTCGCGCCAAGCCGAAGGCAGCCTATTGTCTGTCCACGGATTAACCAGTTCCATGCTACTGCCACCTCCCTTGGTCCAGTCGGGCCAGTCGCCGTGATTTCGGTAGTCAACCTCATCAGCAAGGTTGCCGTCGGCGTCCTCAAGCCGTAGTAATTCGCCCGGGTTACCCAACTCCCCGCCGTAGTTACCGAGCACGTTGTTTAACTTGTAAACCCGCTGGACGTATTCGGCATCCGCAGCAATCACCAGGTAGCCGCCCGCCGCGATGGATGTGCCGGATGGAAATGCAAAATTCACCCCATCGACAAAACGCCAGCCTGACAGTTCGATCGCCTCGGTATCACGGTTGAATAACTCGATGTACTCACCGCCGCGATGATCGCTCGGCGGATTAAACATCACCTCGTTGATGACCACGTTCTCATGCCGTGCCGGGTTATTGCCGCGCCCCTTCGTATCGTTGGCCACGGTGAACCACTCACTGCTGCCGTCCGGAAACGCCTGCACCGAGCCCTCACCTTCGGGACGTTCGAGCAGTTCCGCCTGCAGCACCGTGTTGCCATTGAGCAGGTAGATCGACATTTGCCCCTTCGCCTCAAAGTTCACTGCGACAACGGCCCTGTCGTGACCCGGAGCTTGGCCAAGCAGCGGTGTGCGATCGGAAAAATCACGTCTGGTGGCCACCGACAAACCATCTAGATTTACAACACCTTCTCCACTGTTGTAAAGCTCCACCCAATCGATGGCACCCTCGCTGGTAAAGTGCACCTCGTTCAGGCCAAGCGCTTGACCAAGCGACGCACGGCTCATGTTCGCCGTGCCCGGCGTGGCGTCGGTGAACAGAAACCACTCGGAGCCCCCGCTCGGCTTGCGACCGATCGCACGGCCGTCCAGCGCCACGTCGGCCCGGACCGCCGTCACCACGGTCATGCCGTCCGGCTTCGTCAAATAAACCGTCACCGGAGACTGGACGCTGAGCCGAGCAACCGTGAATGAAATCGTGGCCAGCGAGCGAGCCGCAATTTTCAACGATCGCGAGATTTTCCGCTTGTCGAGGTCGCCTGGATCATCGCTGAGATAATAATTCCGAAGATCGATGACTTTGTCGGTTGGGTTGTAAAACTCAATGTAGGCATCCTTACCAGCGATGGGATGGATTTCGTTGATAACAACCCCCTTGGCCGCCGGAACCGACGCGCTCAGACGGCATCCAAAAACGATGTCCGAGCTGGTTGTGTTCGTCTGGTGCACCTCGACCGCCAAGACATTTGAGCCGTTTTTCAGTTTGCCTGGACCGATCGTCACGACGCCCTTTTCCTCGGCGGCATTGGTGACTGTTGCGGACGTGCTCGTAGTGAAGCTCACCGTCCCTCCCGG
>DASCOW010000023.1:0-10159 GCA_036012205.1 Verrucomicrobiota bacterium | reverse complement strand
CCGGAAGAATCCAGTCCGGAGTTTTCATTCAATTCGAAATGCCCCCTGCTGTCGTTTAAGAACAATCGCGTTCCGGATTGGATTCCGTTCACCAACAGATCATTGTCTCCATCGTTGTCGACATCTGCGATGGCGGCGCCTGTACTCATTTTATCCTGCAAAGGTGCCGCTTGAGGCTCGGACTTGAAATGAAAATCGCCCTGATTCAAATACAGCGCATTGGCTCCCTGTATATTGCACAGGTAAACATCGGCCATGTTATCCCCGTTAACATCGCCAACCGCCACCCCTGCCCCGTTGTGTGCCACCATGTTCTTGTAGAACTCAAGCCCGGCCAAGCGGTTGGTGAAGAGTATGCCGCTCTGCCCGGGCTGGATCGTCACAAAACGCTGTGCCCCGGCAGGTGAGGGAACCACATTATGCCGCTTGGCAAAATCGCCATCATTTGACAGGCACAAGACCGGCAGGACGAATAGCAACAAGATGACATTCGCAACGGCAAAGCAGTAATTACCTCTGCTGATTTTATTGTACACACTCACCGACATCAGTTAACAGTTCCATATCATCCTCGAAAAGCCCACTCGTTTCAGCAACTACATTTCGTAAACTTTTGTTCATGAAACAAACTCTCCCCACTTTCTGGCCTCAGATAATGAACATGAAACAACTTGTAATGTTATAATTTCAGCACACAACCTCATTAGAGGATACGGTACAGCGCAGATACGCAAAAAAACACCCCAGACACACCACCACTCCGCTGCGTTAACCGCTAAAATCAACCGACAACCTGAAACCTGCCTAATGCATCCGGTCGAGCGAGCCGGGCTGGCGTGGAATCCTCCAGTAAGACTCAGCGATGGGCGACCCTTTTCGCATTTCCAGCAAATCCTTTCCAAACAGCCTGAGCACAAGGCCAAGCGGCAACAACACGGCGACAAAGATCGCCAACAAAAACAGTGTGCCGAATACCCGGCCCATGACGTAGCCCAGCGTCATCCCCGCCCGGTGAAGGAATCGACCCGCTGCCTCCCAAGCCAGGCCAAAGCACAACAGTACCGCGACACCACCCCACGCCGCCCAAGCATTTGGCCAAGCGATGGTCGACCTCCATAGCAACAGGCCCGTCACGCCGGACAACATGAGGGACAACGACAAGATAAACTTCCGCCGCTCGCTTGGGGTGTCCTTGAATCGTTTATGCATCAGTCCGGGATGGCGTCGAAGGCGGGCTGCGGTTTCTCCACCGGCTGCCGTTCGCGGCTGAGCAAAAACGGCCCGATCGCCAGCCAGTCGATGGCGGTGTTCACGAAACAGCGGTAAGCGTCGTCCGGCGTGCAGACCACCGGCTCACCGCGCACGTTGAACGACGTGTTCAGCAACACGCCGCAGCCGGTGCGCTGCTCGAACTGCTTGAGCAACCGCCAAAAAAACGGGTGCCGCTCGCGGCCCACCGTCTGTATGCGCGCCGAGCCATCTACATGCGTCACGGCCGGCAACGTCGAGCACTCGTGTTTCAACCGCGCAAAGCCCGTTGACTCGTTCGCCGGCTTGGGCAATCGCTGACGCTGCGCCACGTCGGCCACCAGCAGCATGTACGGCGACTCGGCCGTAAGATCAAAATAATCGCCCCAGCGCTCCTCCAGTACCGCTGGGGCAAACGGCCGGAACGACTCGCGGAACTTGACCTTTTGATTGATGGCCGACCGCATTGACGCTGAACGCGCGTCACCCAGAATTGAGCGACTGCCCAGCGCGCGGGGCCCGAACTCCATCCGCCCCTGAAACCACCCGAGGATCGCTCCGCTGTCCAACAACTCGGCAGCGCGCTCAAGCATCGCGGCCTCGTCGAACCGCTCGAACACCGCACCGTGCGCCTCGAGCGTCTGCCGGATTTCCGCCTCCGAAAACTCCGGGCCAAGCAGGCTGCCGCGCATCGCGTCGCCTGCCGCGCTTGGCCAAGCGGGCTCGCCCCCCCCTTTTGGCTGGGTGTTTTTGTATTGTCGCCACGTCTCGAGGGCGGCGCCGAGCGCTCCGCCGGCGTCCCCGGCTGCCGGCTGAATCCAGATCTCGTCGAACAACCCGGCGCGCTGCAGCCTGCCGTTGGCCACGCAGTTAAGCGCCACGCCGCCGGCGAGGCACAGCCGGGACTCACCGGTTACCTCGCGGGCCTGCCTGGCCAGGCGCAGCATCGCCTCGCTGACGACCCCCTGCACCGAGGCGGCAACGTCCATGTGCCGCTGCTCAAACGGGGACTCAGGATCGCGCGGCGGCCCGCCAAGCAGTTGCTCAAAACGACGATTGGTCATGCTGGTTCCCCGAAGAAAACCAAAACAGTCCATGTTTAGCCGGAATGAGCCGTCCGGCTTCAAGTCGATTATATTGTCAAAAATCGCATCTGCGAAACGTGGTTCACCGTACGGTGCAAGGCCCATCAACTTGTATTCGCCGGAGTTGACACGAAATCCGCAGTACGCCGTGAATGCCGAGTAAAGCAAACCGAGCGAGTGCGGGAAGCGCAGCTCGCGCAGCATCTCGATGCGATTCTCCACACCCCGGTTGATCGTCGTCGTGGCCCACTCGCCCACGCCGTCCACCGTGAGGATGGCGGCGCGATCGAACGGCGACGGATAAAACGCGCTGGCCGCGTGCGCGACGTGATGCTCGGTGAACAGGATCGGGCATTCGGACGGCAACCCGTCGAGCTCGTCACGGATTGTTTGGCGTAGGTTGAGTTTCTCCGAGAGCCAGGCGGGCAGCACCCGCAACCACGCCGGCAAGCCGGCAGGAACAATCGCCAAAAAACTCTCAAGCATACGCGAAAACTTCACGACCGGTTTGTCATAAAACACCACCGCGTCGAGATCGCCCAAGCCGATGGCACCCTGCTTCAGACAAAACCGGACGGCGTGTTCGGGAAAACGCTCGTCATTTTTACGACGCGAAAAACGCTCCTCCTGCGCAGCGGCGACGATCCCTCCATCGACCAGCAACACGGCGGCTGAATCGTGATAGTAAGCAGAGATGCCAAGGAGAGTGCGCATGCGCCCGGACTCACATGAAGGGATACATGAACGGCGCCAGTGCCGATCCGGTGCTGAACAGGATGAGTGCAGCCAACAGCACCAGCGTCACGATCAGCGGGATCAGCCACCACTTCTTCTCCCGCCACGCGAAGGAGAGACATTCTTTAAAAAGCCGCCACATAACCGCCGAGAATTTAACCGAAGCTCAATGTTGCCGCAACGGAATTGGGAAGTATACGGGCTTGGGTGTTCATTTTTGTGACCGTCCAAAATGCGCCTTGGCGCGTAAGCAAATCATGTGAGTTGTCTACCGCTCACGGCTGCGGATTGTTGTGCTCAAGGAGTTTAGCGCGGGCGAACTGGAGATAGCGCGCCACCTGTATGTCATCCGGGTTTTTGACGGCCAATGCCTCGAAGTGTTCTAGTGCATCGCGATACCGTTCCAGCTTGAGCAAGCCGGCGCCGAGGTTGAACCGCGCCTCCGAAAAATTCGGCTTGAGCACCACCGCACGGCCGAAACTTGCAGTCGCCTCTGCCATTTTGTCCGCCTCGACCCAGCACACTCCGACCTGAAAATGCGCCTTGGCAAACGTGTCGTCGATCTGCGTCGCCTTGGTGAAATGGGCAAGCGCACCGGCTGCATCGCCGGCAGACTTCGCCTTTACACCAAGTTTATACTGGAGACCGGCGCGTGACAGGGTCAACTGACTGACCACCTCGGGAAAGTCCGGCTGCAGCTCCAGCGCACGGCCAAGAGACACCGCCGCATCGCCGTACTGCCCGGCCTTGTTCCAGGCCGCCCCCAGTTGGTAATGAAGAATCCGGCTCCACGGCGCCTGCTCCGCAGCACGCTTGAGCGACTCAGCCGCCTCGTTTTGCCGGCCGGTGGATGACAGCAGCAAGCCGCGCCGCTGCAGCAGGCGCCAGTCGTTCGGCCGCGCCTTTAGCGCATTGTCGTAAATGGCCAGCGCGGCCGTGCGGTCAAGTCGCTTGGCCACACGCTGCGCCTCGTCGCGCAGTTGGCCAAGACTCTCGTCACTGTTGAGCCGGTGGTTGAACGGTGGTTGCCGCAAACGGCGAATGACACTCGCCAACACCACGCCGCGATCCCAATCGGTGTACGCCAGACGCCCCGCGCACTCGGCGACCGTCAGCCAGGAGCCGCTTGGTTTGTCGCCGTTGGAGGCGAGCTGAGACGCGATGCCATCTGCGAATAGCCTGGCCAGGCGGTGGTTCCCCTCAAACGTAAAATGAACGTGCTCGTAAAAGGTCTCGCGTCCGGCGATGCCACCTGGGTCTTGCGCATCGAGCACGGCTTGGGCATCAAGGTAAGTCACGCTGTCGGCGGCCGCTTGGCCAAGCGCGCGAGTGATCGCGTTCAGCTTCGAGTCAGCACGGAACCGCAGCGCGTCCAAGTCACGCGCCTTGACGTAACGGCTGCGCGCCTCGGCAGCTTTACCCTCCGACTCGAGCGATCGAGCCTGCTGGAATTGGGCGACCGCGTCGTCCCCGGCAAACGGTGCCGAGTCGCGAAGATTCGACACGGCGCCGGACATCACGATGGGCACGCCGGCGCCGCGCCCCGCCGCGAGGATGTCCGACAGGTTTTTTTTGTACGCATCGTAAACCCAGTCGAGTTGCGGATCGTCCGCTTGAACCTGCTGGTCAAGGAACATTCCCATCCCCTTCCACTGCGAGCCGTCAGCGCCCTCGTCTGGGATGCCGAAGCTCGCGATCCACTGCCCGAGCCGGAGGCGCTTAAGACCAAGACCAAGGCGGAGAGCGGCCAATGGCGGGGTTTTTTGGCCAAAAACCGTTCCGGCGCCGAACGGTCCCATCACCTCGTTGTGCCCGATGTAAAGCACCCAAAAGTCGCCGTCGAGTCCGGCGCACTCGCGGGCGAGCGGCAGAATGGCGTGGGAGTTGATCGCAGTGACGGCGGCATTAATGACCTCGAAATCGCGCCCCGGAAACCGGCCCTCGAGCAGGATCTCCAGCAGACGAGGCAAACCGAACGCCGGCTCGGGATCGCCCTCTGCCGCCGACTCGCCAAAGACAAAGACGCGGATCGTGCCGGATGCTTTTTTGCGATGGAGCAACGTCGGCTGCGACGCCCGGGCGAGCGTCGGCGGCAGGAACCGCCAAGCGAATTTTGTGTTCTCAATCAGCGCGCCGTTCTTGTGATACGGCGACGCGACAAAAAATGATGTCGGATGTCCGTAACCGGCCAAGCGAAACAGGCTCTCGGCCAATCCAATCAGCAGCGCCGGCACAGCGAGCATCAGCACGAGACGAAACAGCCAAGTGCGAGTTGCTCGGGGCTTCGGTGGGGTGGACGGCTTGTGCTCCATGCGGCGGCGGGAGCGTTACTCCGACTTTGGCTTGGCCGGTGCGATAGTGCCAAACATGTGACCACTGGCCTTGCCGTGCGTCCATGTGCCAGCGTATTTGTCGCCATCGATTACCACGTGCGCACTGAAGGTGCCCAGCCCAGGGAAAGTGAGGTTGTCGAGGGAGATGACCGGCGTGTCGCCGGCCCACTTGACCGGGATCGGCAGCGGCAACGTCACATCGCGCTTGCCGTACTTGATGCGCGCGGTGAACACCCACAGATCGCCCCGCGCCATCTTCCTCACCGAGTGGATGGTGTACGACTCTGTGCGAGGCGGTGCCTCCTGTCCAGTTATAGTGAATTGGCCAGTCAACACGGCGTTGGTCAGCGTCGTTTCAAATTTCTTAAACAGGCGAGCCTGCCGGGCCTCCGCTGTCTCTGGCTTGGTGGCTGGTTCGTCGGCACAGACTTTGGCCAATCCGACGATCAGCGCCGCGACAGTCAGTCCTCCACGAATCAGATTTGCATGCACGCGGTGACTCTCGGCTTGGCCAAGCGTCAACGCAAGCAGGAAGGACCAGAGGCGGTTTTGTGGGTTGCGTCGAGACAACCCTGTGTTAGAATACCGCCAAGCCGACAAAGGTTTGGTGAATAGCCGGTTCGCGCCGGGAGTCTGTTTACTAGAGCTGATTATGGCATCAACCGTCTGGAATAATGAAGGCAAACATTCATACCCTGATGGCTGGCAGCCTGATGCTGACCGTGGCATTGGCCGCCGGATGTGAGCGGGAGTCGAAAGGCCCTCGAGTTTACAACCACCCACCCGCGACAGTTGGCCCACCGGCCGATCTTTCGCAGTTTGACGCCCCGACACCTCCGCCCCCGGGCCCGGAAGCGCCACCCGCTCCGGCGGAAGCCCAGCCGGATCCGACCCCGCAGATTGCTGCCCCACCACCGGCAACCAACGGACTTGAACCGCATCCCGAGGTGACCGCCGTAGTGGACATGGCAAAGCGCGGCATTGGAGACGATGCACTCCTGGCTTATATTGAGAAAAACCCCATCACCCAACGGGTCTCGCCCGAAACGATTATTTTTCTCAACGACCTTGGTGTCCCAGAAAATGTGGTGGCACTGATGATCCGGCAAGGCGATACGAAAGAAGCCTCACAACCAATCGAGGCTGTGCCAATGCAACCGGTGAAGACAACGGGGCAACCGGCAGCAAGCACACCTCCGCCCACACCGATGCCAGCAACCGCTCCACCGGTGGACAACAACCAGTACTACGGCGCACTCGACCCATATGGCGATTGGATTTATGATGGAAAACACGGCTGGGTGTGGCGGCCGACTGCGGCTGTGGTGGATGTCAGTTGGCGGCCTTACCGGCAGGGCGGTCGGTGGATTTACTCTGACGTTGGCTGGTATTGGCACTCATATTACAGTTGGGGCTGGGCACCGTTTCACTATGGACGGTGGCATCGCTCCAGCCTGCACGGCTGGTACTGGGTGCCCGGTTACACATGGAGCCCAGCGTGGGTGATGTGGCGCTCCAACGATCTGTACTGCGGTTGGGCGCCGCTGCCGCCGGGCTGCAACTACGTACACGGTATCGGTTACACGTGGGGTGGCTCTCACGTCGGGTTCAGCTTCGGCTTCGGGCTTGGCCACGGCTGGTTCACCTACTGCGACTACGCGCACTTGCGCCACCGCCGCCTGCACCGCCATCGTGTACGGGACAACCATGTGGCAATCATTCATAACGAGACTACGGTCGTGAACAATTACGTCACCGAAAACAACAACACAATCATCAACGCCGGCATCCCCCCGGCCGTCGTTGCCAAGAAGACACGCGAACCGGTGCAGAAAATGCGCATCCGCGAACTCGATCTCGAGATGGAGAGCATCGCACGGGTTGGGCAGATCGATGCCAACGGGAAAACCATGGCAGTCTATCGCCCAAAGGCACCTGTCCCGGGAGACACACCCGGCGAAAAACCGCGAGGCCGCACGCCTGGCACCAAGACACCACCGGGAGAATCTCCCGAGGACAAACCGGATGCTGACACGAGACTCTTGAAAAAATACGGAAATAGTACCTCCGTGGCGAACCGAAGCAAGATCAACGGCACACTGACTCCTCGAACGCTCACTCGCCCGCTGGGCCGGAGCTACAGCGGTTCTCGCAGCAGCGGAAAGATCGCCGCCTCGCCCAGCAGCACCCGGTCGGCCAAGGCCGGTCGCAGTGCCACCGCATCGGCCAAGCCAAGCGCGAGCAGCAGCCGAACGCTGACATCCACATTTAGCGCGCCAAGCACTCGTCGCTCCACGCCCTCGAAGCCCAGTTCGCGCAAAACGTACAGCCGCACGTCGCCGAGAGTGAATGTATCCCGCAAGCCCGGGGCGTCAGCCACCTCTCGATTGGTGACGCCTTCGACGCGCCGTTCAACCACGGCAAGCCGAACCGCACCGAGCTCCACATGGCAGAAACGTGCCACCCCATCATACAGCGCTCCGCGTTCGACACAGAGCCGGACGTCTCCCAAGTCAACATCCCGTCCCGCACCCTCGCGCAGTTACAGCGCTCCGCCTGCGTCCCGCTCAACCCCTTCACGGAGCTACCAGCGCTCATCGCCCAGTTACTCGGCGCCGAGTCGGTCGCGTTCTGCGCCATCACGAAGTTATTCGGCGCCAAGCAGGAGTTATTCGGCGCCATCGTCCTCATCGAGCAGTTCTTCGGAACCCTCCCGTTCGTCCGGCGGTGGAAAGGATCCACGCTGAGCGGAATAGACAACTTTAAGACGGGATGAGGGGGGACCTGCGACGCACCATTGCAGCATGCTGGCTGGTGGTGTCACTTGGCCAAGCGGCATCCGTTTTAGCCCAGGCGCGGACGCTGTACAGCAGTGGCTTCGAGCCTGAACAGGATTACAACATCGAGTTCACCCTCATTGGCCAGGACGGTTGGCTGGGGGAAGGCACTGAAGGCATCGAACCCACCGGGGGCAACGGATTGGTTGAGGACTACTTCGAGGGTTTGGGGCAGCAAGGCTACATCGGGTTTTTTGCGCCTACAGAGACCTCCGAAGATTTTGTCAACCTGTGGAGACCGGTCGAGGAGATCAAACCGGAGGAATCGAAAATAACATTCTCGGTGCTCATGATGATCATCGACTCCACCAACGACCAGCGGGACGATTTTCGCTGGAGCGTTTACAACAGTGACGTACAACGGTTGGTGACTCTGGACTTCGACAACGAGACCCGAAACATCAACTACTCACTCGACGACGACCTGTTTTTACCCACAGGGTACAGCTTTGAAAACGAGGCCCTCTACGAACTCAAGTTTGTCATGGATTTTGCCAACAACAGCTGGACGGTAACAGTCGGCAACGAGGCGCTCGTGAACGAAAAACAACTGACCACAACCGGAGCCAGCCTGACATTCGGCGATCTGGGCCCGCTTTGGGTCATCCGCAAACCCGAAACACCGGGTGACAACTACATGGTCTTCGACGAGTACAAAATCACGGTGGAAATTGGCGAAAAGCCGACCAGCACCCCACCCGCCATTGCGTGGAACGGATGGACGGATGGCGGCCAAGCAGTGCTGCTCCTAGAAGGCGATGCGACGACCGAATACACTGTCGAGGTTTCCAGTGACCTCGAAAACTGGAACGTCCTCCGTACAGCAAAGCCGGGTGAGTCGGGAAAGAAAATCGAGGACGCCGACACGCGAACCCATATTAATCGCTTCTACCGCGCCCGCACCGCGGATTGACTTGGCTAATCGAACCCCTGAATACTGAAGGGCAATCGTACGTCCAATTGGAGCTTCTTGACTTGGGAGGCTGTCTCAAGTAAAAACCGCCTCCCTTCGCGACGGCCAGGCGACCACGAAGAAAAATTACGACAGATTTTTTGCCATGTTGAAACAAATTGTTACATTCATACTCATCGGTGGGTTTGCCGTGTCGCAAAGCACGACCGCAGAACCCGTGGAGATTGATGACCTAAAGGCCAACATGGCCAAGCTAGCTGCCAAACTGCCGCCCGCAGCCAAAAAGCAAGTCAGCTACAAGAAAGACATCCAGCCATTGTTCGAGAAATCATGTGTCAATTGCCACGGTCCTAAGAAAAAGCCCAAGGGCAAGTATCGCATTGACACGCGCGAACTCGCGCTCAAGGGCGGATCCGAGGGAGTTTCTCTCATTCCGGGAAAAAGCAAGGAAAGCCCGTTCAGCTATTATCTCATCGACCAGGTCGTGGATTTCGAGATGCCGCCGAGCGGCAAACGCGAGAAATACCCGGTACTGACCAAGGAACAGATCGGCCTCGTCCTGGCCTGGATCGACCAAGGCGCCAAGTACGACAACTGATTCCGCTCCCTCGATGGCGCGCCGTAAAAAGATCCTTATTGTTACTGATGATTCAGGGGAATCGTACGAGATTCTTCATGCCAAGCACCGTTTCGAGGAAGAAGGTTGGACGGCGCAGATCGGAGCCACGAAAAAGAAGCGACTCCACGGCGTCATCCACGACTTCGAACCGGGCTGGAACACCTACATCGAGCGGACCGGCTACCTGATCGACGCCGACATCGCGCTTAGCCAAGCCAAGGCATCGAACTACGATGCCATCCTGCTGATCGGTGGGCGGGCTCCCGAATTCCTTCGTCACAACACCAAACTGCTCAAACTCGTGCAGGCATTCAACCGCGAGGGTAAATGGGTTTTCTCGATCTGCCACGGTATCCAGATTCTGATCGCAGCTGGCATCGCCGAGGGCC
>DASCOW010000022.1:0-10147 GCA_036012205.1 Verrucomicrobiota bacterium | reverse complement strand
GGTACGGTGTGCAGGCTGCAGTGGTGCTGGGCGCCTGCTTCACCATCTGGAAGCCAAGCAGGGACTGATGGACACCGCTGCAACAACCGACCTTGACTGGCTCCCGCATATTTGCCTCGCGGGGTATCTGCTCTTTCTGCTCGGCATCGGTCTCTGGGGATTCCGCAAACGTCAAGCCGGCGAGGAGGACTACTATCTCGCCGGGCGCAGCCAAGGCTGGCTGGTCTCATCGCTGACGATCATGGCCACGTTTTTCAGCTCGGCGGCGATGCTCGGCGCGCCGGGGATGGTGTACAAGGAGGGGGTCGTGTTCGCGTTGTTCGCGCTGAACGTCCCGCTGAGCGGCGCGGTGATCTACGTGCTCGGCAACCGCATCCGCGAACTTGGCCGCAAGCACGGGCACGTCACGCCGGCCGACCTGATCTGCAGCCACTACGACAGCCCGGTGGCGCTGCGGTGCCTCGTGGCGTTGATCGGTTTTCTCTACGCCGTGCCGTATGTGGTCATCCAGATACAGGCTGGCGGAATCATCTCCAGCCGCCTCTTCGGCGGTGAACACGCATTCGAGATCGGTGCCTGCCTGCTCTCGCTGGTAACGATGCTTTACATCATGATCGGAGGCATGCGCAGCGTCGCGTGGACCGATGCGCTGCAGGGCGCGCTGCTGATGAGCGGCATGCTGCTGGCCGGTGCCGCCGCTGTGGCCACCCTCGGCGGACCGTCCGCTTTTTTCGCAAAAGTCGCCGAGTTACCGCGCCCATCGCTCTCTGTCCCCGGCACCACCGGCTCGTTCACGCCGGAGAAACTGTTCACGCTCTGCATCTTCGGCGCGCTTGGCTCGATGATCCAGCCGGCGCAGTGGATGCGCTTTTACGCGGCCAAGTCGGCCAAGGCGCTGCGGCGCAGCGCGGTCATTTTCGCGCTTGGGTTGACCGCCTGTTTCCTGTTCGGCGTGATGCTGGTCGGCTTGGGTGGCCAAGTGCTTTACCCCGTGGCCAAGCCAAGCGCGGACGGCGTGTTTGAATATCAAGTGCAGACCGGCGGCCAGGCGATCGCCGTCAGCGAAACCGAACTGCCGGGGAACTTGGCCAAGGGCGGCAAGCCCCTGCCCCACCCTGACGTTGGCGCAGGACCGAGGGATTTCGATCAAATCATGGTCGTCGTGCTCAAGCGCCACCTGCCGGAGCTGCTTGGCCCGGCGGGACTGTTACTGGCCACGTTGGTAATCATTGCAATCATGGCCGCAGCGATGAGCACCGCCGACAGCAATCTGCACGCGATGAGCGCCGTGCTGACCCGCGACATTTACAGCGGTATCCTGCGGCCGGACGCCTCGGAGAAAAGCCGGCTGTGGGTCGGGCGCGGCGTGATCGCGGCGGCGACGCTGCTGGCGCTGAGCATGGTGTTCGTCAGCCGCAGCAGCGAGAGCTTCGATCCGGTCGGGATGATCATGCCGATGAGCTTGCTGGCAATCGCCTTCTCGAGCCAACTGCTGCCGGTGACGTTCGACGTGCTCTTCCTCAGACGCGGCTCGCGGCAGGGCGCAATCGCGGGGATCATCGCCGGGATGCTGGTGGTGCTGATGTTCAGCCCGCTGATGGCGATTGTCACCGGAAGCGACTCGGCGGCAGTGGGCCTGTTCGCCCGCCTCAAGCAAATCGCCGACATCGGCTTCTGCGGCGTGGTGGTGAACGTAGCCGTGTTCACGCTGCTCAGCACTGTCGTCAGGCAAAGATAATCGCGGGAGCTGGATCGGTGTTTCTCCATGTCAGAGAACTCGCATTCAACCTAAAGTAACGGGAGCGCGGCAGCTCGCAGGATACAGCTTGGCCAACCGGGTGGACGGCTGGAACAACCGCGCCTTCCCTTCGCGGCTTCGCTTCGAATTCTCGCTCTAAGTAAGCAGGGATTTGAGCACGTGAGCCTCCTCGACACCGCTCAGGCGAAAGTCCAAACCCTGGAATTTGAAGGTAAATTTTTCGTGATCCACTCCCAACAAATGCAGCATCGTGGCGTGAAAGTCGTGCACGGTCACGACATCCTGGACCGCGTTGTAGCCGAAGTCGTCGGTGTTGCCGTGGCTGATGCCGCCCTTGATGCCGCCGCCAGCCAGCCAGAATGAAAAGCCTTTGATGTGGTGATCACGCCCTGAACCCTGCGCCATCGGGGTGCGGCCAAATTCGCCGCCCCAGATTATCAGCGTGTCGTCGAGCATTCCACGATCCTTCAGGTCCTTGATCAGCGCGGCGGAAGCCTTGTCAATATGCTTGGCCGTGGTGAGCACCCCGTTTTTCACGCCGCCATGGTGATCCCAGCCACGATGATAAAGCTGGATGAACCGCGTACCACGCTCGGCCAGACGCCGAGCCAGCATGCAGTTACTCGCAAACGAACCGTCGCCCGGCTTGGCCCCGTACAGGTCAAATACATGCTGCGGCTCCTTCGATGTATCGATCAGTTTAGGCACACTCGTTTGCATGCGGAACGCCATCTCGTACTGGCTGATGCGCGTGGCAATCTCCGGATCTGCAACAGTTTTGTTGCGTAGTTTGTTGATCGAGTTCACGGCGTCGATAACCGCACCCTGTCCTTTCGAATCCACGCCCTTGGGATTGCTGATGTACAATACCGGGTCACCGGTTGAGTGGAAATGAACACCCTGGAATCGGCTCGGCAAAAAACCGCTGTGCCACTGCCTCGAAGCAATCGGCTGATCCTGTGCCCCGCCCACCGAAGTCAGCACCACGAAACCGGGCAGGTCGCTGCCCTCGCTGCCTAACCCGTAATTGATCCACGAGCCCATGCTGGGCAGGCCAGAAATGAGAGCACCAGTATTCATGAACGTATGCGCCGGGTCGTGGTTAATCTGCTGTGTAGTCATCGAGCGGATGATGCAAATCTCATCCGCGATCCCGCCGATATGCGGCAGTGCACTGGAGATCGTCTGGCCGGACTGGCCAAAGGTCTTGAACTCATGCTGCGGCCCGAGGCATTTCAGTTCCTTGTTACCCTGAAGCTGGGCGATCGGTTGGCCGTCGGTGATCGACCTGGGCATGCCCTTGCCGTTCATCTCCGCAAGCTTCGGCTTGTAGTCAAGCGTCTCAAGATGGGACGGCCCGCCAGCCATGCAGAGGTGAATCACCCGCTTGGCTCTGGGGGCGAAGTGCAGCGGATCAATCACGCCAAATGACGTGCGCTTGGCCAAGCCGCCGGCATCAAGCATCGACGTCAACGCGAGCGAACCGACACCCAGCGAAACGTTGTTCAAAAACGACCGGCGATTCAGTCCAGTGGCAAATTGTTCCGAGTTCATTCTATAGGGATTCAAAAACGGGATGTGGTTTCGTACAGATTCAAAATCGCGCGGGACACCGCCGCCCAGGCGGCAACGCGCTCCGGCTTCAGCGACTTGGCCGCTGGCCACTCGCCGGCGCTGGCAGCCGCCTTGGCCGCCCCAGCGTCTGCGGCGAAATGCCCAGCGCGCTCCCTGGCCAGGCGCAGCAAAATATCACGCTCGGCATTGCTTGGCTCACGGGTAAGCGCGCGCTCAAAAGCCCAGGCCAACCGCTCTGGGTCCGTGTCGCCGCCGTGCTGCAAAATGCGCTCGGCAAACACCCGCGACGCCTCGACATAGGTCGGGTCGTTGAGCAAGACGAGCGCCTGCTGCGGTGTGTTCGAGCGGGTACGCTGGGCGACGCAGCCCTCGCGGGTCGGCGCATCAAACGCCAGCATGCTCGGGTGCAAAAATGTGCGGCACCAAAAGGTGTAGAGCCCACGACGATACTGGCTGACGCCGTTGTCGTGCGTCCATTTGCGCTTGGGAAAGTTGAGATGCTTCCAGTAACCAACCGGCTGGTACGGCTTGACACTGGCTCCGCCGATCGGCTTGGTCAACAGGCCGCTCACGGCGAGAGCGTTGTCACGCACCATCTCTGCATCGAGCCGCCATCGACCCTGCCTCGCGAGCCACTTGTTGAACGGATCGGCGGTCAGAGTTTCGGCATCGGTAGTGGAGGACTGGCGATACGCGCCGCTGGTGATGAGCAGCTTCATCGTGCGCTTGATGTCCCAGCCGTGATCCATAAAATCGGCCGCCAGCCAGTCAAGCAACTCCGGATGCGTGGGCGGCGTACCCTGTGAGCCAAAATCATCCATCGGCGTGGCGAGTCCGCGCCCGAAACATATCGCCCACAGCCGGTTGACCATCACACGGGCGGTGAGTGGATTCTCCCTTGAAACCAACCAATCCGCCAATTCGCTGCGCGAGGCGCGGCCCTTGAAGTCGCCGAGCTTGAGATGGGCAGGAACCGCCGGCTGCATCTCCGGCCCGGAGTCGTCCTGCCAATTGCCGCGCGGCAGGATGCGCACCGTGCGCGGCTTGGCCAGGCGCACGGAGACGAGCGAGGTTGGGAACGCCTTTTCCAGCTTCTTGATCCGCGATTTGAGGGTGGCCAGATCCTTGCGTGTATCGGCCAAATCAGGAGCAAACGCGCGGTAATGCGCAGCGAGCGTTTTTTTCTGCCCGTCGCTCCGTTTGGCTAATGGGATGGCAAGGATGTCGCCGATTTTTTTTGACGGCACAGCGGAGTCGGCTGTCACTTTGCCGGCGTGATCGGTGGCAAAAATCTTAAATCGCCCCAGCGTGTGCTGCGTGCCGTGTGCCTGTTTTAGAATGAACGTAAGCTCTCCCTCCTCCTCGAGTGCTTCGGCCGCTTCAAAGACGAGCCGCTGTGCAACGCCCACTTTTGGCAGCACGGACCAGCCAAACGACACGCCCTTGGCGTCGCCGTCGATGGCGCTGGCGGCGCTCCACTTTTTGTACGGGTTATTCTCGTTGGCCAGCGTCTGCTCGAAAGACGCTGTGGCGTTCTGCAACGGGATGGTTTTTTCACCGGCTTTCACGATGGCTTCCGTGATCACGAAGTTGCCGTTGCCGGCGCGGCCCGGGCCTTTCTTCGGCAGCGAGTCATCGGGGAGCGCCTCGATACGAAATGCCCGCGTACCGGCGGGAGCACCCTTTAGCGTCACGGTGTATGTGTCCGTGTCCGGCAGCGTGCCGGAGCCGAGAACAGAGTGATCGTCGCGAATCGCCAACTCAGTGCCGTTCTCGGACAATGCACCGATTGGCTCCAGCCCAGTCCACTTGACCTGTGCGGTTTCCCACTTGGCCAAGGCGGCGTCGAGCGGGGGGGTCTGCGTGTTGAGCACCGCCTCGAGCACCGAAAGTTCTTTCTTTAATTCATCCACCGCGGCCTGCTGAGTGCGGGTTGGCAGCGGTGTGTATTTCTGCGGGCCAACCGGCGTCTCCTCGAGGTCAGCGAAGAACGAGCCGAGACTGTAATAATCCCTCATCGAGAACGGGTCAAACTTGTGGTCGTGACACTCCGTGCAATTGAGCGTGGTTGCCATCCAGACGGCTGAGACATTGCGCACACGATCGCCGAGGTATATGGCAATGTATTCCTTCGGTTGTGAACCGCCCTCGCGAGTGGTCATGTTCAGCCGGTTGTATCCAGAGGCAATCAACTGCTGCCGCGTGCGGTCGGGCAACAGATCGCCAGCAAGCTGCTCGCGCGTGAACCGGTCGAACGGGAGGTTGTCGTTGAAGGCGTTGATGACGTACTCGCGGTAGAGCGGCTTGGTTTGCTCATTGTCCGAGTGGTAACCCATCGTGTCTGCATAGCGAACGAGATCGAGCCAAAATGCCGCCATACGCTCGCCGTAATGCGGGCTGGCCAGCAACCGATCGACCAGCTTCTCGAAGGCGTGCAGCGATGAGTCGCCCACAAATGACTGCACCTGCTCCCACGTTGGTGGCAATCCGGTGAGATCGAACGACAAGCGGCGAATCAGCGTGCGTCGATCGGCCTCCCACGCCGGCTCGTACCCTTTAGCCCGCATCGAGGCCAATACAAACCGGTCAATGTCGTTAACGACAAAGGAGCCTCTTTTAACGCTGGGCGGCATCGGGCGGGTGATCGGCTTGTAGGCCCAGTGAAGATCGTACTGAGCACCCTCGACGATCCATTGCTTGAGCAATGCCTTTTGGCTGTCGTCGAGTTTTTTGCCCGAGTCGGACGGTGGCATGAGATCGTCCTCATCGTCAGTGATGATGCGAATGACCAGTTCACTCTCGTTTGGTTTGCCGTGGACGATCGTCGTGGTGCCGCCAAGATCGGCAAAGGCACCCTCACGAGTGTCGAGTCTCAGATCGGCTTTTCGCTTTTTGGAGTCAGGGCCGTGGCAGGCGAAGCAGTTGTCGCTTAGGAGCGGTCGTATGTCACGGACGAAGTCAATCGTAGCAGGTTTCTTATCGACTGCGAAAGCATCGCCAATCCAAGCGAAACTGGCCAGAGCCGCGACAACAGTCAGGCTGGGATGTCGAGCAAAAGACACAAGAGGAAGCATAAGCGGATTCAATGTAAAAACTAAGTCACAAAAAAACTACCCTCGTCGCCCAACCAAGCCAAGTCAAAACCAAGCTCTTAGTCAGGCGTAGCTACTGCGGCTTGGATAGACGCTCGAGGACGCTGTATTGGCGATAGCTCAGATTGCGGAACGGCACGCCGTCGATCTCGATGCGATACTTGGCCGGCAGTACCTTGCCTGACAGCGGCTTGAACCCCTGTTTCTCGACGTACGGGACGTGGTAGATGGTGTAAAGCAGGCAAGCCAGGCGTGCGTACATTTTGTCGTTGGCATTGATGACAACCCACGGACTGGCATCCGATGCCGTGCGCTCTAGCATCTGCGTCTTGTAGTTGGTGAACACCTCCCACTTAACCCGGGCTTTCTCGTCGTTCTTCGAGTACTTCCAGTACTTGAGCGGATGAACGATGCGTTCCTTGAAACGGAACAACTGCGTGTCCCGGTCCACCGATAGATAAAACTTGATGAGGATTAATCCATCGGCGATGAGTCGTTCCTCCCACGGTATAACGCGCTTCATGAAATAACGGTACTGCCGCTCGGTGCAGTAGCCCATGGTCGGTTCGATGAGTGCGCGGTTGTACCAGGAGCGGTCGAAGAAAACGATCTCACCATTTTTGGGCATCTGTTTTTCGTAACGGCGAAACCAGTTGCGTGATTCCTTTTCCGTCGGCACGCCGAGTTCCACGACACGCAGGTATTTTGGCATGAGGTACTCAACAAAGCGCTTGATGGTGCCGCCCTTGCCCGCTGCGTCGCGACCGTCGATAGCAATGGCGATTCGTTTTTTGTTCTCGACAGCCCAGTGCTGGAGATTCAGTAACTCCATCTGCAAACGTTGCTTCTCCGCATCATAGGCGGCTCGGTCCAGATTTTTGTAGGCCGAGTAGAACTTCTTTTTGACATAGTTCGCCCTGGCCATGCGGTTAATCCGTCTTGAGGGACCGGTAAAAACTCTTCTCCCAAACCAGACCGGTCAGCGACTTGGCCTCCGGCTTGGTAAAGAACGCCACCACAACACCCACGACGGTGCAGATCGTCAACCCGTAGCAGGCGCGCATGAATTTGTACTGCTTCACACCGGCGAACAACCCGTCGCCGGCCTCGCCCATCGGCACACCGTGCGCGAAGGGTGTGATCACCTCCGGCACAAAAAACGACAGACCAATGGCAACCAAACCCACCACCAGCGTGGCCAGAGCCGCCGGTGCAGTGAATCGCCTCCAGAAAACGCTCAGCACAAACGTCACCACCAGCGGCGGTGTCACCGCTGCCGTGAATGCCCCGTGCGCATCGTAGATCGAGTCGAAATTCATGAACACCGGCACGAGGATGATGCCCACCAGCGTCGCGCCGATCGCCGTCAACCGGGCAACCATGAGGGCCTGGCGATCGGTCATATCCTTTTTGATGTAGAGCTTGTGCACGTCGTTCACCCACACGGCGGAGATCGCGGTAATGAGTGTGTCCACTGTGGACATCAGCGCAGCAATCATCGCCGCCAAAATCAACCCAAAGATGCCCGGCTGACTGATGAGTTGTGTCGCGGCGTAGAATGACTCGTCGGCGGGCAGGTTGGCAGGCAGATCGCCGTGATTGGCCAGAGCCTTGGCCAGCCAACCTGCTCCGCCGACCACGCAAGCCGCCAATGGCATCAACACAACCAAGTGCGTCACCACCGCCTTTTTGCAGTCCTTGAACGATCGCGCCGACATGTAGCGCATAATCGTCCCCTGATGCAGGAAGCCGAACATGATCGAGTTGGCCAAACCGTCCTGCCAAAAAATACCCACGCTCGGAAAGTCGGATTTGTCGTTGAAATTATGAAACACTTTCCGCGATTCGTCGGGCAAATTGTCCCAAAACACATCAAATCCACCGAGGTACGCAAAGCCCAATCCCAAAATTAGCCCTCCGGTGACGAGCAGCATCACCCCCTGGAAAAGGTCGGTCATAATCACGCTTGTCTGCCCGCCGCTCGACACATACGACATCGACACCAGTGCCACGATCACCGCACCAACGAAAACATCCCACCCGAGCAAATGGTGC
The DNA here is from genome assembly GCA_036012205.1 of Verrucomicrobiota bacterium. Lineage (GTDB taxonomy): Bacteria > Verrucomicrobiota > Verrucomicrobiia > Limisphaerales > UBA1096 > UBA1096. The sequence continues at coordinate 1,666 of DASCOW010000022.1, read as the reverse complement.
AGCACCTTGCCCATCGTGTACAGGTTCACGCCGACGTACCCGACCATGTACACCATCAGGCACACCGTCGCCCAAAAGCGAACCTTCGAGTTGAATCGCTTCCCAAAATACTCCGGGATCGATGTAACACGGGAGAAATACAGAATTGGCAGCCAACAAAACAGCAGAAGCGGAAAGTAAATCCAGTCGTTGCTGTACGTCTGCGTGCTCGAAAGCCCATACTCGTAACCCTTGCTCGAGTATTTCAAAAAACTATAGGAGCCAATCGTCGTGGCAATCATGCTGAACGCGATCAGCCACCAGGCGAATTTCCGTCCGCCGAAGAAAAAATCGTCAGTCGACTTCATCTTCCGCCCGAAATACCCCCCCATGACCACGATGATCACGAAGTAACCGATCATGATCGCGTAGTCGACCGGAGCACCGCGATAGCTCTGTTCGGGGTCAACCGCCGCCTCGCTGGCCTGCGTTGGGTTGTACGCAGACGGCTCGGCGGCGGGCATGCCGGGTGCCTTGTATTGGAGGAACGCCTGCAGAATGAAATAAAAACTGAACACACCAAGCGCGAGGCACAAGTTGCGCAGTCCCTTCCCGCTCAATCCAAGACTGCCCTGACGCCAGGCCAGCACGAGGCCAAAAACAAAAATTGCCCCACCGCAAACGAAGTTGTAGATGAACGGATCCATGCGCTTGGTTTGAGGGAGCGTTGCTCGCGGCTATTCCAAGTCTCCAAAATCATACACGACCACTCGATCGCAGACCTGTTTGAACACCTTCTCAACAAACTCGACGTGTTGCGGATGCGTCTGGTACTCGTCCTGCACGATCTTGTTTTTGAACGTGATGTTCAATGCGACCTGATAACTCTGATCCACCACCGGCCGGTCACTCGGAGCGCACCGGCCCACGTGCATCGAGATCACGTCGGGGATGTCCGGCAAATAACGGTTCAAGCCGTCGATCAACTGCTGCTCGGCATCTTCCACGTCCGGTTTGGTCCAGAAAATAACTATGTGCGAAAACATCGCAGCTAGTGAATCCGATGCCCCGCCCGAAAGCAAATCCCATTTGCCGCGCCACGCCGGTTTTGACTTTTTTGGCCGCTTCCCGTAAGTCGAGCGGCATGCAACGCACTCTCTTTGTGCCCGCCGCCGGACTGGTGTTCGCCATCGCGGCCTTCGCGGCCAAGCGCCAACCTCACCCACCGCAGGCTCATCAACGGTAACTGGAAACTCATCCTCCCCCACAAACCCAACACCAACGCCGCCGCCGAACCCGAACTGTACAACCTAACCAAAGATCCCCGCAAACACCAAAACCTGCCAAAACCAAGACCAAGCAAACCAAGCGCTTGGCCAAGCGAATCAACAGCCTCCTACCGGAAAGCTGATTGTAGGTGGAAGGCGTTGCACCCAGCCTGACGTCCGTCGCACGCCAGTAATAATGTAAAATCGCAAAACGGACATGAATAACATCCTACAAACCATTGCGGCGTGTCTTGCCGCGGGATTCGCCGGCCAAGCCTCCGGGGAGGATGACCTCAACTCACTGCTTGACCCAATATCGCCAGAGATCAGCAAATGGGCGAGTGTCTGTGTTGTGGGTGGTGACGCGAATACCCCAACTTTCAAATGGCATCATTATCAGGACAGCGAGAGTGCGGTAA
>DASCOW010000021.1:0-5391 GCA_036012205.1 Verrucomicrobiota bacterium | reverse complement strand
CGTTGGGCGACAAGGCTCCCAAAGACGCAACCCACGACTGGACGCTTGGGGCCACAGGGGCACGCGGTTGGATGTTCAGTGACAAACTCGTCACTACGGACGCGCGGCAGATCGCCATCACCAAGGTGGAGAACAATTCCCCCGCTGATGGAATTCTCGCGGTCGGGGACGTAATCCTCGGCGTGGGTGGGAAGCCGTTTTCTTACGACCCACGCACCGAACTAGGCAAAGCTCTAACCACGGCCGAATCGGAGGCGGGCGGCGGGAACCTGTCACTGCTCCGCTGGCGGGGCGACAAGAGGGAGAATGTGGTCCTGGAACTGCCCGTTCTGGGCACCTACAGCACTACTGCGCCCTACGACTGCCCGAAGTCGCACCGCATTCTCGAGCAGGGATGCAAAGTGCTGGCCGAACGGATCGGGGATCCCTCTTACCGACAGAACCCGATCACACGATCACTGAACGCCCTAGCGCTGCTGGCAAGCGGCAATCCCAAATACCTCCCACTCGTGCGCAAGGAGGCCCAATGGGCGGCAGGCTACTCGGCAGAGAGTTTTCAAACCTGGTACTACGGCTACGTCATTATGCTGCTCTCCGAATATTTGATGGCGACTAGCGACGATTCGATCATGCCGGACCTTCGGCGTCTGGCATTGGAAGCTGCCAACGGGCAAAGTCTCGTCGGTTCGTGGGGCCACCGCTTCGCACAGCCCGACGGACGCTTGGGCGGCTACGGGATGATGAATGCCCCGGGATTGCCGCTGACCATTTCCCTTGTCATGGCCCGTGCCGCCGGCGTGAAAGATCCAGAGGTAGAGGAGGCAATCGAGAAGAGCGCACGGTTGATCCGTTTCTACATCGGTAAGGGGGCGGTCCCCTACGGCGACCACCACCCCTGGACCCAGACCCACGAGGACAACGGCAAGTGCGGAATGGCAGCAATCATGTTCAACCTGCTGAACGAAACGGAGGGAGCACAGTTCTTCTCACGGATGAGCCTTGCCTCCCACGGAGCCGAGCGCGACACCGGTCACACGGGAAACTTCTTCAACGTCCTCTGGTCGCTGCCGGGCGTGGCGCAGTCCGGCCATTATGCCACAGGGGCCTGGATGAAGGAGTTCGGCGGCTGGTATTTCGACCTGGCGCGACGCTGGGATGGGACGTTCCTCCACCAGGGCCCTCCCGGTATGAAAAAGGACAAGTATGCGGGCTGGGACTGCACCGGTGGGTATCTACTGGCTTATGCGATGCCGCTGAAGAAGATCTGCCTGACTGGCAAATGTCCATCGGCTGTCTCCCAACTGGACTCCCCCTCTGCCCAAGCTCTGATCCTCGACGGTCGTGGTTGGAATAACAAGGATCGAAACAGTGCTTATGACAAGTTGAGTCAGAAGGATCTCATGAACCGCCTCAGCAGTTGGTCACCCGTTGTGCGCGAGCGGGCAGCAATGGCGCTTGCCCGCCGCAAAGGGGTGCCCATCCCCCCCTTGATGAAGATGCTCGATTCTTCCGTCTTACGAGCCCGCTATGGCGCCTGCCAAGCCCTCGCGATGCTGAAAAACGCCGCCACCCCGGCGTTGCCGACACTGAAGAAAACCCTCCGGCACGAGAACCTCTGGCTACGTGTGAAGGCCGCCGAAGCGCTGGCCAACATCGGCAAGCCTGCGATGTCTGCCGTGCCCGAACTTCTGCAGATGCTAGCCAAGAGCCCCTCCCAAAACGATCCGCGCGGCATGGAGCAACGCTACCTGTGCTTCGCCCTGTTCAAGAAGCGAGGCGGTCTGATCAGCCAAACCCTTGAAGGAGTCGACCGCAATCTGCTCCTTGAAGCCGTCCGTGCAGGACTCCATAACGAAGATGGCCGGGCACGGGGTTCTCTCGGGACTGTCTACTTGAACCTGTCCTATGATGAAGTCAAACCGCTGTTACCCGCCATCCATCAGGCAATTGTCGAGCCCTCACCCAGCGGTATCATGTTCGCCAGCGGCATTCGTCTGGCCGGCGTCGACCTGCTTGCCAGGCACCGGATCAAAGAGGGCATGCCGCTCTGTGTTGAGGTCATGGAAATCCAGAAGTGGGGAAAGCGTCAGCGGATTTCACAGTGTCTAAAAACCTTGGGGCAATACGCTGCCGCCGCCAAGCCGATGCTGCCCCGACTGGAGCAACTCGAGAAAGAACTCCTCGCCCATCGGGAGACGCGAGGCCTCCAACCGCAGATCAACCAGCTTCGCGCGCTCATGAAGGAGATCGAAAACAACACGGAAACTGTGGTGCTGCGCAGCATTGACAATCTTGATCAGCAGGCAACTGAAACCCAAATCAAACAGGAGACATCAAAAGAATGAGCCTGAATTCTTGTTTGGCGATAAACCATCCGCAAAACTTGAACGTCCACAACACCGACAGCTAGGGGAAACCCTGCGCATGGAGGACCTGAAACAACGCCTGCAAGAGGCCAACAACGAAGCGGACAAATTCCTGCAGCAAGTAAAATGAAAGCCTGCCAGGACGCCATGCTCACCGACTGGCTATGAGGTAAGTGATTAGGTCGGCGAGTTCCTGTGGAGTTAGAATGTAGTTCATCCCGGCCGGCATCAGCGAAAGATGCAGCGGCTCCATCTTCCGGATGTTGCCCCGCTCCACTCGCACAATTTTCTCCGGTGAAAGCGCCAGGGTAATCTGCCCTGCGTCTTGATCGCGGATAATTCCAGCCAACACATCACCGGTGCCGGTACTCACTTTCATTGTCTCGTAACTCCGCACAAGGCTGGCGCTCGGGTAAACGATAGCCTCTAGCAGATCCATCTTTTTTCGCACTTGGCCGATCCTTGTGAGGTCCGGGCCGAGTTCACCGCCGAAGTACGCCATCGAGTGGCATGTCGAACAACCGGATTTGGGGCTGCGGAACACCGCCTTGCCCCGAAGGGCATCGCCGTCTGGCAATCCGTCGCTCAGTTCGCGCAGCAGCTTGGCCTGGTCGGGTTGGCTCGCCTTCGCCTTGGCCAGCAACTCCGCCGCCTGGCCCTGTACTGTTATGCCGTAACCTACGGTTGCTTTCTTCAGCACGGCGTCGTCCAGTCCGCGCAACCAACCCGCCTGCCCGAGCGCCGCTAACAACGCTTGGCCAAGCGACGCGGCATGACTCCGGCCAAAAGCCGGCAACAGCACTGTCGCTTCCGCTGAGCCAACTCGGGCAAGCTGTTTTGCCAAGTGCCCCAACTGATCTTCTGCCAACTCGGCGCCGGCCAGTGCCTCGGCGGCGTTGCTACGCTGAATGAACGGGTTACCCGCACCAAGTTGCCCAAGAAGATATTCGAACTCCGCCTCATCCGGTGCGAACAGCCCTCCGGGGATTCCGCTGTAAGCCAGCGTGCGCTTCCGATCCGACAACGCCGTCGAGCGGCCAAGTCTGCGCAACATCCCGGCGACGCGTTCCCGCTGCGCCTTGGCCAAGCGCAAACTCACCAGTGTCTGCACAGCCACCGGCTTCAGCGAAGCATCCGTTAAGGCAATCGCGTTGAGCCAGATCTCGGGCGCGGGGTTGATTGGGGCCGACGCCATTGCCGCAAGCGCGGTCAACCGCGCCGGCTTGGATGCGACTGCGTCACCCGCAACCTTTGCCAACGCGGACTGTATCGCCGATGCCGTTGCGAGCTTGGCCATGCGTGCGGCAAGCACCTCGCCGACCTCCGATGTCTTCACCCTGCGAAGCTCGGTGGCGTAGTGTGCGGCGAGTTCGTTACCCCAATCGGCGTGACCATCACAAATCCATTCCGCTGTTTTGCGCAACTCGGCCGACTCCGACTGAAGCGACGGCAGCACATCGGCTGCGGATAAATGTTCACCCTCCATTTGGTCGAGCGCGATCAGCGCCACGCGCAAAGCCCCGGGCCGGTTGGCCAAGCGCGACAGCGGCACGGCGTCCGGCTGCGCAATCTCGATCAGCGCGAAGGTGACGGAGTGCTCGAGCGCGCGATCCATCGGCTCGTCAGCGAGCTCGAGCAGCGGCGCGGCGGCACGCGGCGAGCCAATCCGGCCCAGCGCCTCGGCGGCCGCCCGGCGTACTGATGGCGAGGCTGCCTTCAGTTGCCTCACCAAGCCGTGGACCGCACCGAGATCGCGGTGCAGCCCGGCTGAGTGCGCCACCGCCTGCTGGACGGACGGGGACGGGCCGCCCAATACACCGCGAATCGCTTGACGAGCGGCATCCCCCTGCATGCGCGTCAGCGCCCAAACCGCGTTCAGCCGCGCCCGCTCGCTACCCTGCCTCAGCCGCTTGACCAAGGGGGGTACTGCAGCCTCACCGCGCTTGGCCAAGGTGGCGATAGCGCGTTGTTGCACGACCGGCCGCTCGTCGTCAAGCCGCTCGGCCAAGCGCCCGGGCGGTGTGTTAACCCATTCGAATTTCGCGCCACGCGGATCGGCCGGTGGCTTGGTTCCGGTTTTCTTAACGCGATAAATTGCGCCCAAGACTTCCGGCCGCCAAAACTGCGACGTTGGACAACAGAGCTTGTACCAGCCACCGGTGTCGAGCACGAGCAGGCTGCCGTCGGCATCCTCGAGCACATCGGTCGGGTGAAAGTCAGCATTGCTCGTGGCGAGAAAGTCTGTGTCCACAGATCGGAACGTTGCGCCGTTGGGCGTTAGTTCGTGGCGCTGCACTCGGCTCAAGTTAAACTGGCAGGAGAACAGGTTTCCGGTGAAGTCGCCGCCGAACACAGCTGACTCGTAATGCTCAAGCCCGCACGGCGCCGCCGCACCAAAATGCGTCAGCACCGGCATTAGTTCGCCCGTGCGCGGATGACCGTCCACCACGCCGTGCGATTTGCCGTACACACCGCCGTAAACGGCGTGGATAAGCCCGTCGCGTTTGCCGCCGCCGGGGTACTGGAAAAATGTTGTCGTAAAAATCCGTTCTCCAGTCTTCGTGAACACGACATCCACTGGGTTGTCCATCCCTCCGGTCATCACCGACTCGTGCTGCCCACTGACCGGGTCGCGACGAAAAATATGCGCCGCCCGAGTATCCCGCTCGCCGCCCCGGAACGCCGCATAGCGCTGCTCGGCAAACGCCCCCTTGCACCAGTAGATCCAACCGTCGCGGCCAAGGTACGGTCCGTGCAGATCGTTGGCGCAGCCGGTGAGAGTTTTGCCATCGAACCACTCCTCGCGCTGGTCGGCCACGCCGTCGGCATCGGTATCCGTAAGACGCCAGATGCTCGGCGGCGCGGCAACGTAAAGCGACCCATCGTGCCACAGCGTGCCCTCGGGAAACATCATCCTCTCGGCAAACACAACGGAATGATCGAACGTTCCGTCACCATTGCGATCCTCCAGGCGGACAATGCGATGCGGCTTTTCAGCGAGTTGTTTCTTGACCGGATCATTCGA
>DASCOW010000020.1:0-1360 GCA_036012205.1 Verrucomicrobiota bacterium | reverse complement strand
CGACGAGAAGGACGACGCTGCGGACGATTGACCCGGTGTCACCCGGTCCCGGTGGCCGGTGAGGATTTTTTTGGGCAGCCATGAAAATTGATGTGCTGACCTTGTTCCCTGGGATGTTCCCGGGGCCGCTGGATGAGAGCATCATCAAGCGGGCGTGCGAATCGGGCCGGCTTCGGCTCGGCATCCGCGATCTGCGTGACTACACGCACGACCGTCATCGGAAGGTCGATGACCGGCCGTTTGGCGGAGGGCCGGGGATGTTAATGAAGCCGGAGCCATTGTTTGAGGCAGTGGAGGATTTGCGTGGCGAAAAGACACGCGTAATCCTGACCAGCCCGGCAGGGCGGCCTTTTCGGCAGGAGATCGCCCGGGAGTTGGCCGGAGAGGATCATTTGCTGCTGATTTGCGGTAGCTATGAGGGCTTTGACGAGCGCGTGCGCGAGCGACTAGCCGACGACGAGATATCGATCGGCGACTATGTGCTGACCAACGGCGCATTGCCGGCGATGGTGATCATTGACGCCGTCACGCGATTGCTGCCCGGTGTGCTGGGTGATGACGAGAGTTCGGTGGACGAGTCGTTCAGCGAAAGTTTGTTGGAGTACCCGCAGTACACGCGACCGGCGGAGTTCCGCGGGATGAGTGTCCCGGAGGTGCTGCTCTCCGGCGACCATGCGGCAATCGAACGGTGGCGGCGGGAGCAGGCCTGCAAACGGACCGGGCAGAGGCGGCCCGATCTGCTGGAGTGAGTTTTTGCCGGGAGACCGGCGCGTGAGTGTTAAACGAAAAAAAGAAATATGAATCAGGAACTTTTGGACAAGGTCGAGTCGGCGCAACTTCGCAAGGAGCCGCTTGAGTTCAACGTGGGCGACTCCGTAAAGGTGCACACCAAGGTGGTCGAGGGAGACAAGGAGCGCATTCAGGTGTTCGCGGGCTTGGTGATTGGCCGTCGTGGCCACGGCATCAATGAGACGTTCACCGTCCGGCGAATCAGCTACGGCGAGGGCGTCGAGCGTGTGTTCCCTGTGCACTCACCTCGCATCGAGAAGGTGGTGGTCGATCGGCAGGGCAAAGTCCGCCGGGCCAAGCTTACCTACCTGCGCGAGCGCATTGGTAAAAAGGCCTTGGCCGTGAAAGCCAAGGACTCGCGCCGTAAAAAGAAATAGCGCTTGGCCAAACGATAATCTTTCCCAAGGCGGCGGGGCGTTCAACTCCGCCGTCTTTTTTGTGCGCTTGGCCAAGTGCGGCGAAATAGAATCCGAAACCCATCTTCGGGTTTTGGATTGACAGGTGAGTTCCGGAAGGGTGATGGTTCCGCTCGGTTCATTATGAAAAAATCACGCTATAACCACAAGTTACT
>DASCOW010000019.1:0-2091 GCA_036012205.1 Verrucomicrobiota bacterium | reverse complement strand
CGAATACACACGCTCATTGATCGACTCGCCCTCAGCCCAAGCGAACTCAATCGTTGCGTAGCCCAACGCCTTGAGCAGCGCAATCACACGGTCGCTCTGCATGTAGCTCAGCCCATAGGTTTGAAAATTTAATTCGCTTTCCGGGGAACCGATGGCCGGCACTCGTATGAATTCTTCAAATGCCCCATCCGCAGGCTCAGCCTGATAATCCAACTCTGTTGACGGAGGGTCAAATTCCGTTGCCTGAGTATCAAATTCCGCTGCGGGGGGATCCAGTTCTGCATCCTGCGCATTGGCCAAGCGACCACCCAGACCGAGGACCAAACCAAGGGAACAGACGAGTATCGATCGAAAAACGGTTTTCACTCTTGGGTTAGTCTTCATTTTGCTCTTCCTGCGACTGGGTTGACTGTTCGCGAATCCGCCGGACGAGAATCTTCAAGAGGTTCTCCGTCACATCAAATTGTTTCGAGAGGATTCGGCGGAACGAATCCTGACGGATCACCAGCAGAAGGCAATCCGATTCCGCGGTGGCCGTGGCCGACCTCGTCTCGCCGTCAAGGATGCTTAATTCGCCGAAAAACGCCCCCTGCGGCAGGCTCGCCAGCGTCTTGTCGCCGTCATGAATACGCACCGACCCATCGGCGATCACGTACATACTGTCGCCCTCGCTGCCTTTCTCGAAGATCGTCTGGCCGGAGAGAGTGCTGGTTTCGTCGGCCGCCTCCGCCACCCACGCGATGGTGTCGGGCGGCATGGTGCTAAACAGCGGCACGTTTTTCAGGAACAGAATTTTCTGGACTAGGATCATGATTCAAAGGGTGCTGAGTTTGCGCTTGGCCAAGCGGACGACCGCCTCGCAGGTATCCATGACCGAAAGTTCACATTGCTTGGCCACCGCCTCCCCACCCGGCTCGTTGGCCAGAAAAATCTCGAGCGCCGTCTCGCGGACGACCGCCTCGTCGTGCCGCAGGCTGTCCCGCACAAAGTCGCCATGGCCGGCGTACCCGTCGGCGCCCACAATCCACAGCAGGCCGGCCAACACCCAACGCGAATCGCTCCCGCGAAAGGTCTCGACGAAATGCCCCAAGCCAGCCGGCTCACCGGTTGGCATCGGCTTGGCCAAGCTGATGATTCGCTCGGCGTCCGCTTGGCCAAGCACACCCTCGAGCACCTCGCCGACCTCGGCCCGGGCATTCTCGCCGCCTTCTGCCGCGACTCGGAACAGTTTCTCATAGTCAATCGTGGCATCGAATAGCCGCAGTACCTTGAAGATTACCTGCAAGCGCAACTCAAAATGATGATCGCAGGCCAGGCGCAGCGCGTCCGCTTGGCCGCCGTCCGGCAGCTTGGCCGACTGCTCCCGGTAAAACCCGGCCTGCCGCGTGTACTCAGCCAACTGCTCCCGGGCGAACGCCGTCAATTCCTTGTCATTGCGCGTGCTGCCCAGCGAGGCGCAGTAGTCCATCATCAACTGCGCTCGCGCCATCTCGCTGCTGACTTGCGCGATCAACTGCTCGCTGCGCACCGACTTGCCGCTCTCGTTTGTCTCTATCAACAAATGCGTCAGCAACCGGAACGTCTCCGGCGCATCGCTGTACTTGATCGTGTCGAGGTGCTGCCCGATCAACTCCGCCGCCGGCTTGCCGATGCCTTGCAGGCACGCCGTGATGGCCGGCCGCAGCGGCTCCTCGGTGATCAGCCCGGTCAGCCTCCCAAAGGTGGACTCCAGCTTGGCCTCGTCGATCGAGTGGATCGCCTCGCGCCGGATCGTATCGTCCGGGTCGCCGAGCAGCTCGCCGGTGATCAGCGCCGTGTCGAGGTTGCGAATCCTCGACAGGCAAACCACCGCCTCGCGCCGGTGCTCCGGATCGTCGGAATGCAGAAATTCGTAAAAAAGATTGCCGGCATGGACGTTGATGGAGAGTTCGCCGGAGTTGAGCAGCACCGCCGCACAGGCACAGCGCACCCCCGGGTTGGGGTCGTCGAGAAACGGCTCGAGGATACGAAACTCCTGCCCATCGGAGTTCACGCCGAGACAGTTGACCGCCTCCGTGCGAAGGCGCGGCGAGCCGTTTTTCACCGCATCGA
>DASCOW010000018.1:0-5921 GCA_036012205.1 Verrucomicrobiota bacterium | reverse complement strand
GTGTTGGCGGCAGACCCTTTCGAATGTTGTGATACGGCGACATCGTTTTCGGATCTTCCACCCCCAGTCGCTCCTTCAGTTTCTCCAACCGGTCGCCTCCGAATGTTTTGAGCCCCGCTGCCTCGGCGGTGATCAGGACTGGGTTGAACAGCACCATCGCGTTGGGCACAGAACTGACCTTGGCGTTCTCACCCGATTCATCGTGCTCGGGTAAAGTGCCGGTACAGCCTGCAACATGGCCGCCCGCCGAGCCGCCGCCGGCCGCGATATGATCCGGATCCACACCAAGCCGCTTGGCGTTTTCGCGAACCCAGCGCACCGCCGATTTGCCATCGCGCACGCAGTGGAACGGCTTGGTTCCCTGCCGACTCGAGACGCGATAGTCGGCCGTCATCGCCACCATCCCCTTCGAGGCAAGGTAGCGGCACTGCTCCTGAAACTGCTTCGGCGTGCCGCCCCGCCAGCCACCGCCAAAGAAGAACACAATCGCCGGCCGATTGGCGCCTGCCTTGTGGCCTTTCGGTTCGTAAATATAAACCTTCAACTTCACGTCGCCGAGGGTCTTGTAAACCTCGGCCCGTGAGCCAGGCAACTCGAAGCTGCTCTCGTAAGATTCCTCTTTCTCCTGCGCCAGCAACGCCAGGGGCGCCAGCAACGCAGCCGTCAGTGTAATGTTTTTTTTCATGGCTGATTAAATCTCAAACTTGATGATTTGTCGGGCGACCTCGCCCTGGTCAAGTGCATCAAAACTTTCGTTGACCTGCTCGAGGTCGATGAAGCGGCTGTTCAACACATCCACCGGCAGCCGGCCCTCGGCATAGAGTCGCATGAAGCGCGGGATGTCGCGCTTGGGCACGCACGAGCCCATGTACGAGCCCATGAGTTGGCGTTCCTCGGCAACGAGCGACAATGCCGGAATCTTCAACTCGCGGCCCGGGTCCGGCAGCCCGACCGTGATCGTGCGGCCACCCTTGCGCGTGCCGGCATAGGCCTGAGCCAGCACCTTCTCGCTGCCGACCGCCTCGAACACGTCGGCCGCGCCGCCGCCGGTCAAATCGCGCAGCGCCATCACCGGGTCGGCCTCCGCGGCATTAATTACATGCGTCGCGCCTGCCTCCTTGGCCAAAGCCAGTTTGTTCTCCAGCCGATCTACGGCGATGATCGGGTACGCGCCGGCGAGTCGCAGTCCGAGCACCACACTCAGCCCCACGCCGCCCAGACCGAAAATGGCAGTCGTTGTGCCGGGCGGCACCCTGGCAGTGTTCACCACCGCGCCGACGCCAGTCATGATCGCGCAGCCAAACAGCGTCGCCATCTCGATCGGGTGCGACTTGTCAATCTTCACCAGCGATTCCGGCGCGGCCACAGTGAACTCCGAGTAGCCGGAAACGCCCTGGTGGTGGTTGACCTCCCCGCCACCGTTCACGTTGAAGCGCCGGCCGCCGTGCAGCAACTGCCCGGTAACCGCCGCCTCGTACGCCGGCTCACATAGCGGTGCCCGGCCGATGGCACACATCGGGCACCCGCCACAGCACGGCACGAACGAAAACACCACATGATCGTCCGGCGAAAGCCCCTTCACGCCGGGGCCGACATCACGAACAATCCCGGCCGCCTCGTGGCCCATCACCATCGGTACCGGCCGCGGGCGCGAGCCGTTGATCACCGACAGGTCGGAGTGGCACAGCCCGGCGCCGGCCACCTGCACGAGCACCTCGTTTTCGCCGGGGCCGTCGAGATCCACCTCCTCGACCGAGAGCGGGCGCGACTCCGCATACGGTCGGGGCAATTCCATCTGTCGAAGAACAGCCGCCTTGGTTTTCACGCCCGCGAAACTACCGCCCCCTATGGCCAAGGGCAACGATCACTTGCTGCTTTGGCTTGTGTCGGGGTGGGGGTTGTCGGCAACTTGGCCAAGCGCAGCGACGTGGACCAAGACCTTCCAGCTACCGAAACCGCCTCGGAGACGACGGTGGTGACGATCGGCGAGACGCTCACCAACGAGCGGTTCGACCGCTATCTCACGACCAAACTGCCGCACATCTCGCGCGGCGGCATCCAGCGGCTTATGCGCGAGGGCTGCATTCTCGTCGATGGCAAACCGGCCAAGCCGACGCAGCACCCCACCGCCGGCCAGACGGTTGAGATTACCTGGCCGGTGGCAAGGGAACTCGAGGCCAAGCCGGAGGATCTGCCGCTCGATATTTTATTCGAGGATAACGATCTCGTCGTCGTCAACAAACCGGCCGGCATGCCGACCCATCCCGGCCATGGGCACGAGGGTGGCACGCTGGTTAACGCCCTGCTGCACCACTGCGCCGGGAGCCTGAGCGGCATCGGCGGCGTGGTGCGCCCGGGCATTGTGCACCGGCTCGACCTGGACACCACCGGCTGCCTCGTCGCCGCCAAGAACGACGCGGCGCACCTTGGCTTGGCCGCGCAGTTCAAGGAACGCGAGGTGGCCAAGCGGTATCACGCGATCGTCTGCGGCTGTCTGGCCAACGACGAGGGCGAGATCGACGCGCCGATCGCGCGGCATCCGGTGCACCGCAAGTTGATGGCAGTGCAGCCCGGTGCCAGCCGCAACGCCCGCACGAGTTGGCGCGTGCTCGAGCGCTTGGCCAAGAGCACGCTGGTCGAGGCGACGCTGCACACGGGTCGGACGCACCAGATCCGCGTGCACTTCAAGCACATCGGTTTTCCGTTGGCGGGCGACGCACTTTACGGCACAAAGGCGACGGCGCAACTGGCCGGCGACACCGGTGTGCGCGCCGAACGGCAGATGCTCCACGCGCGATCGCTGGCGTTCACGCATCCGCGCAGCAGCGATCGGCTCACGTTCGAGGCCGCTAGGCCAAGCGACTTTGAACGGGTGCTCGACGAACTGCGCAGCGCAAAAACAAAAACATGACGGAACTCTGGACCGGATACGCCATCGTGCTGCTGATCATGTTCATCGGCGTGATGGGCAACCTCATCCCCGGCATCCCCGGCACGCCGCTGATCCTCGCCGGCGCGGTGGGGCATCAGCTTTACTTTGCCGGTCAGGGCGGCGTCGGCTGGTGGTGGGTGGCGGTGCTGGCGGCGCTGGGACTGGTGGCGCTGGGTTTGGATTATTTGGCGACGCTGCTCGGCGCGAAGAAACTGGGTGCGACGTGGAAGGGCATGGTCGGCGCGGTGCTCGGCATCATCGTGGGGCTGTTTGTTTTTCCGCCGGTCGGGCTGATCATCGGCCCGTTCGTCGGGGCGATGGGATTCGAGTGGGCGTTCGGACGGGAGGCACGCGAATCGGCCAAGGCCGGCGTGGGCGCGGTGCTCGGCATGGCGCTGGGGGTGGTCGGCAAACTAGTCTGCTCGGTAGTGATGTTTGCGCTATTCGCGTTCACCGCATGGCCAAGCACGGAGGCGCTGCCAGATACCCCGGAGACGCCGCCCATCATTGAGACGCCGGCTGCCAATGCGCCCGAACCGGCCTCAGAACCAACAATGGAACCGGCCGATCCGGTCGGCGTGAAAGAGTAGTTCACTCCTTGCTTTTCTCGTTCTTGATCAGCGTCCGCATGGCCTCGGCCGCGGCCTGGCCCAACTCGTCGTTCTTGGCTTCGCCGCCAAGCCGGGCGTTGCTCTTGGCCAGATCCTCGCCGAGCATCTCCATCGACTCTCCGTAAAGCTGGGTTTTGTCCGCTTTGTTGGGGGGCGACTTGCGCTTGGCCCGCTTCTTGGCAACCTTCCGTTTCGGAGCTGCCTTTTTCTTGGCTGCCTTTGTTTTGTCGGCGTTCATTGAAAGAAAGGTGCCAAAAATATCTGGTGATTTCAACTGGATGCAAAAACTTTGTTTTTTTCGATGGTTTACCGTTGCCAAAGCCTCGTTGCAGGCGTAGCAAGGCCGGCCAATGAAGTCGCTACGATTCATTTCACGGAACGTCCTTTTGGCCGTTGGAACTGCTGCTATCCTATCCATCCCCACCGCCCAGGCCGAAGAAGGCTGGATTGTGGACTTTGAAAAAGCCAAGGCCCAGGCTGCCAAGGAAGGCAAAAGCATCCTCATGGAGTTCACCGGCTCCGACTGGTGCCCGCCCTGCAAGGCACTGCACAAAAACGTGCTGATTAAGGATGTCTTCAAGACGGAGATGCCCAAGAGCTTCGTCCTGCTCAAACTCGACAGCCCGCGCGACAAGTCCAAGCAGACACCGGAAGAGATCGAGCAGTACAAGGCGCTCAGCGCCAAGTACGGCGTCAAGGGGGTGCCCACCATCTTCCTCGCCGACGCCAAGGGCCGCCCGTATTACGAAACGGTCGGTTACAGCGGCGATCCGGCGGACAAGTACGTGGCCAACCTGAACGAACAAATCGCCACCTTGGCTAAGCGCGATGCTGCGTTCGCCAAGGCCGAAAAGGCCTCCGGCGCGGAAAAGGCCAAGCTGCTCGCCGATGGCCTGTCGCTCGTCAACGACGAGATGGCACTCAAGACTTACGGCGACGTGGTGTCGCAGATCATCGAGTTGGATGCCGACAACAAGGCCGGCCTCAAGGCCAAGTTCGAGGGATTGAAAAACAGCGTGGGATTCAAGGCCGAACTCGAAGCCGCCATGCGCGGGGGCGGAAACGATCCCAAGGAGACTCTCGCCGCCATCGACAAACTCATCGAGGAAAAGAAGCCGAGCGGCGCGGCACTGCAGGAGGCTCTCTTTTACAAAGGATCGATCCACTTCCGGACCGACAAGGCCAAGGCCAAGGAGTTGCTGCTCGAGGCCAAGGAGATTGCACCAAAAAGCGAGACTGGCACACGGATCGACGGCATCCTCGAGCAATTCTTCAAGGACGAGTAAACTCGCCGTCTGGCCAAGCGCATGGAGCACACCCCGGATCGGGTATGCTTTTTTGCATCTCATGCACTCCCAAACTGGTCTTATTTTGCGCTGAAAATGCGTTGACAGACCAGGGTTCGCGGGGTTGCATCCCCGCGACCTGATGGGTGCAACCCAACATCAGCAGTGCGCTGTGTGTCACCGGACATACGCTGAATGAGCGAACAGACATTTAATATTGCCCTCGTCGGCCTCGGGTTCGGGGCCGAGTTTATACCCATCCATCAGGCACACCCCAACGCCAATCTCGTGGCAGTATGCCGCCGTAACGAGGCGGAAATGAACACCGTTGCCGACCAGTTCGACATCGGAAAACGCTACACCGATTACGACGAACTTCTGAAGGATTCGGTGATCGACGCCGTACACATCAACTCGCCGATCCCGGACCATGCGTCGCAATCCATCAAGGCCCTGCGCGCTGGCAAACACGTGATGTGCACGGTGCCGATGGCCACCACCATCGAGGAATGCGAGGAGCTTTGCCAAGCCGTCGATGAAACCGGGCTCAAGTACATGATGGCTGAAACAGTCGTCTACAGCCGCGAGTTTTTATTCATCAAGGAGCTTTACGACAAGGGCGAGATGGGCAAGCTGCAGTATCTAGCCGCCAGCCATCCGCAGGACATGGACGGCTGGCCGAGTTACTGGGAGGAGATGATCCCCATGCACTACGCCACCCACGTGGTGAGCCCCTGCTTAGGCATGGTCGATGGACTGGCCGAGTACGTAAGCTGTTTCGGCAGCGGAACCGTTCGGGATGACATCGCGCAAAAGAGCGGCAACAAGTTCGCCGTGGAAAGCTGTCACATTAAGCTGAAAGATAGTGATCTCTCAGCGCATATCTGGCGCTTCCTGTATGACGTCGCCCGGCAGTACCGTGAAAGTATTGACGTTTACGGCAGCAAGAAAAGTTTCGAGTGGACTCTTACCGAGAACAATCCGCATATCCTTCACGTGGCCAAGCGGCCGGAGGCGGAAATTCCTGAACGCGTGGAAGTGCCCGACTTTGCGCACTTGCTACCCGAGCCGATTCAAAAATTCACCCAATCG
>DASCOW010000017.1:0-1828 GCA_036012205.1 Verrucomicrobiota bacterium | reverse complement strand
GTGCGAACGTACTCGAAGGGCATGCGGCAGCGCATCAAACTTGGCCAGGCGCTGGTACACAATCCCGATCTGCTTGTGCTCGACGAGCCGCTCAACGGCGTGGACCCGGTCGGTTGCGAGGAGTTGAACGACCTGTTTCGAACCTTGGCCGCGCAGGGAAAAGCGGTGCTGGTGTCGAGCCACATTTTGCACGAGATGGATCAGTTGGCCGACCGAATCCTGTTCATCTGCCGGGGCAAACTGCTGGCCTCCGGATCGCTGGCGCAGATTCGCGACATGCTCGACGATTATCCGCTGAAGGTGCGCATCTCGTGCGAATCGCCGCGTCGGATCGCGCCACGGCTGCTCACTCTCGAGTCGGTGAAAGCCGTAAGCATCGAGCCGCCGCAGGACTTGCTGCTCGAGGTGCAAAACCCGGGCCGGTTTTACACTGAGTTTGGCAAGTTCGCCGCAGAGACAGACGCCCAAGTACATCGGCTAAAGGTTACCGACACCTCGACCGAGGCGGTGTTCGACTACCTGATGGAACGCGGCGCGCGCCCGGAATAGCCACATGAACACCCAAAAAAAAACCTCGACCTTGGCCGCCTGCGCGCAGGTGTTTCGACTGGCACTGCGGCGGCAGTTTTTCACGAGGCAAACCATCGTTATGCTCGTACTGCTTGGCCTCGCGGTGCTGATCACGCACCTGTGGTCGCTGCCCAGGCCGTGGCATCCCAGCCCACACACCGCGACCGAGTTGGCCCGGAAAATCGTGCTGCCGTTGTACATGGGATTCCTGCTGCCAGTCATCTGCCTCGGCTACGCCTCGGCGGCCATCGCGGACGAGCGCACTGGCGAGACGCTTGTTTATCTGCTCACCACCAACATCCCGCGACCTCTCATTTACCTGTCCAAATACGCCGCCGCGCTGCTTCTCACACTGGGCATGACGCTCGGCGGTTTGTCGGCGCTTTGCCTCGTGCCGGGTGAGATCGGCCGCGAGGCGCTGGGTGCATTCTGGACGGTCACCGCCTGCGCAACGGCGGCTTATGTGGGGCTGTTTCTGCTGTTCAGCGCAGGGGTACGACGGGCGACGTTCCTCGCGCTGGCTTACGCGCTGATGATCGAGACGCTCACCGGCAACATTCCCGGCGTCGTCAAGCGTATTACCGTTTCGTTTTATGCCAAGAGCTGGCTCTACGAGTCCGGCGAGTCGCTCGATCTTGCGCCAGGTGGTGTTGCGCTTGGCCTGTTCGATCCGGTCACAGCGGCAACAGCGCAGTGGGTGCTCGGCTTGGCCTCAGTGGGTTTCGTTGCGTTGGGCATGTGGCTTTTTTCGCGAAAGGAATATGACTGAGATGCTGCGCCAAACCGCCGAGCGGACGCTGCGCCGGTTTGCCCCGCCGCTTTACCGCTGGCTGCGGCACTGTTCTGGCCAGCGCTTTGCCAGGCGCTTTGCCACCGCCGAGGAACGGTTCCGGCACATTTACGAAACGAACCACTGGAGCGAGGCCGAGTCGGTTTCAGGCCCCGGCTCGACAATGGAGGAAACCGAGCCGATTCGCCGTGAGTTGCCGGCGCTGCTCGGGGAGCTTGGGGCAACGTCGCTACTCGATCTCCCATGCGGCGATTTTCACTGGATGCAGCACACCGACCTGGCCGGCATCGACTACATCGGCGGAGACCTGATCGGAGAATTGATTGGCCGCAACCAGACACGGCACGAACGCGACGGCATCAGGTTTCGCAAGTTGGACTTGGTTCAAGACGAACTACCAGCCGTCGATGCCGTCTTATGCCGCGACTGCCTCGTTCACCTGTCGTTCGCCGACGCGCAGGCAGCTCT
>DASCOW010000016.1:0-8328 GCA_036012205.1 Verrucomicrobiota bacterium | reverse complement strand
TCGACGGCGTGGACATCGCCACCCTGGATCAATCGCTGGGAGCATTCACCACCGAGGGCAACATCTTCGTCGGTTACTACGACGCCTTCTCCTCGGTGTCTGACAATCGGGCCACTTCGTTCGGCTTGGTCGATAATCTGGTGGTTCATGACCTCGGGACCGACGACGAGGTATCTGCACTGGAGATCACAACGATCAATGTTTTGGAAAACAGCGTCGAACTGCATGTGAGCCTTGTCGGCGGGGAACTCTCGCCAAAGCAACTCTCACTGCAAGCTACGGTAATCCTTGGAGTAGCCTTTGCCGAGGTGGCCGGCTCCACAGTCGAGGCTGAAGCCGGTGGTTTCAAAATCTCCGCACCAGTGCCGAACGCCGGACAACAGTTCTATCGCGTCAAATTCTAACGCGACCGGTTTAAATGCCGAGTGCGCCACAGGTTGGCGCACCCGGCGAGACCAAACGATTGGCCAAGCGTCCTCCGGAAAGCTTGCCCAACTTGTTATACCTACCTACATTTGGCACGTAAATAATCACATGGCGGAGGAAGTATTCATCAGCTACGGTTCGGCCGATCGGGAGAGAATTCAAGACTTGGTGACGCGACTCCGCCAGGCCGGTGTGACTGTCTGGATCGACGAAGCAGGTATCGAGGGCGCCGCCATGTGGAGCCAGGAAATCGTCGGCGCCATCAACCACTGCAAGGTACTCATCCTCGCCATCTCCGCCAACTCATCCCAGTCCAAGAATGTTGTCCGCGAACTCGCCCTGGCTAGCGAGGATGACAAAACCATACTGCCGGTCTTCATCGAGCCAACCGAAATTCCCGAGTCGATGAAATACCAGTTGGCCGGCATACAGCGCGTCGAATATTTTGAAGGCAACGAGGAAGAATCCATCGACAGCGTCCTGCGCGCCCTCAAACGTCTGGGCATTTCCACCGATGAAGATGCCCCAAACCAAGCCCCAGCCACGAAACAACTACGCAAGGCCAAGTCACCCTCCTTGGCCTTGGCCACCATCGCCATCATCGCCCTGCTCGCCGCGCTCGTTTTCATTTTGAAGCCAAGCAACGGGCAACCCAATGTCAAGCTAAGCGCACCGACCGAAGACCCAGCAACCGCCACCCAGCCCGAAACCAAACCGCTCGACAAAAATCGGATTGTCATTTTGCCGTTCAAAAACATCGGCACACCGGGCGAAAACGATCATATAGTCGAGGGCATCGTCGATGACTTGAACACCATGCTTACCAACGTGGATGGCTTGAGAGTAATCGGTTCTGCGTCGGCTAAAACCTACCGCGACAGTAACAAAACACCGGCCGAGATCGGAAGGGAACTCAACGCCGGCACCCTGCTCCAAGGCAGCATTCAGAAAACCGGTACAGACTTGAAAATCAACGTCCGCCTGATCGACACCACCACATCCGAAAATATCTGGGCCAATTCATTGAGTGGAAGCGAATCAGACCGCAGCAAATTCCAGCGGGAAATTATCCAGTCTATCGTCAACAAAACCAAAGGTACTTTACTCAATCAAAAAGAACTTGGCTCTCTAAGCGGTGGTGACACTGAAAATACCGAAGCATATAGCCTAGTCAAAAGAGGGCATGAACTCTTGAATGGATCATCAAGAAATGAAAACAAGCAAGCCAAAGAAATGTTTCTAAAAGCTATTAAATTGGATCCAAATTATGCTGATGCATACTACGGCCTAGCGTTGGGCGAATATCAACTACCCTACTTAAGCCTGAAGAAACCAAAAGAGAGCATTCCCTCAGCAAAAATGTATTTGAACAAAGCTCTTGAACTTAACCCAAATCATCTTAGATCCAAAATTCTCAAAATTATTTTCACCCTAAAAGTTGACTGGAATACAAAAAATATATACGAAAACCTAGAATCTCTTCTCTCTGAAAATCAAAACAATCCTCTTGTAGCAGGTGAACTTAGCGATATTTTCACACATTCTGGGCAGAGCAAAAGAGCTATAGACATCCTTAATCAAAGCCTGAACTTAGATCCGAAAAATCCCTCAATTCATGCAAGATTAGCCTTGCAGTATTTATTAATCGGTAACATTCCGCTTGCTGAAAAACATAATTCTGAAGCTGTCAAACTGTCTCCTAACTATCAAATGGTCCTGCACATAAGATCATTAATTTTAATGAAACAAAATCGAAATGATGAAATAGAAAATCTATTAAAAGAGGCGATTCAGAATGATGACAAAAATCCTGTCACAATGATGTCACTGGGTATCGTTTATTGGCACTCAGATAAAAAAGAACAATCATACAAACTCCTTACCGAATTATTAGATAGAAGGAATTTCGAATATATAAAAAGTGGAATTTTAGCACGATTTTTCACAGTGATCGGCGATAAAGAGAAAGCATTCAAGTGGTTAAGAGTATCTCGAGAGGAAAAAGACACTGATTTTTTCCATATGTACCACTGGCCAATTTTCGATGAAGTTCGTAGTGATCCCGAATTTATAAAAATATATAAAGATGCAGGTCTATATAAATACTTAACTAACAAAGAAAACTAAATTTTATGCAACACAATGTAAAAAGTTTAATTTTTCTAATAGCTTTCGGCATAACAACAACCCTTCAGGCGGAGAACTTTACTGCTGGAGGCATTTCGTTTGAAGGGCCAAATGGGTGGCAAACTCAAAAGCCGTCGTCGTCGATGCGAAAGGCGCAGTTCGCCGTTAAGGGCAAAGACGGCAAATTAGCTGAGGTGGTTTTCTTCCACTTTGGTCCCGGTGGAACTGGTGGAGTAACCGCAAACGTGAAGCGTTGGCTCGGGCAATTTAGGGAACCGGCCGTTCAACTCAACGCCCAGACAATGATTGAAACAATTAATGGAACCAAGGTCACCTATGTCACTGCCGTGGGTACATTCATGAAAGGCCCACCGTTTGGCGGCAACAAGATTCCGGTGCCCAATAGCGGCCTGATCGGCGCGATCATCGAGGGCAAACAAGGGGCTGTTTTCATTAAGGCCACAGGTCCAAAAACCATTGTCAAAAATGCCGAGAAAGACATGAAGACGATGGTTGCCAAAGCGCTGAAAAAGTAATTTGAAACCAAGCGCCAAGTCTCATGCTACGCGAGGATTCCTTTGACGACGTCGCCGTGGACGTCGGTCAGTCGATAGTGGCGTCCTTGGAATTTGAACGTCAGTTTCTCGTGATCGACGCCGAGGCAATGCAGCATCGTCGCGTGCAGGTCGTAAACGTGCACCGGGTTTTCAACGACATTGAATGAAAAATCATCCGTCGTCCCGTAGGTTGTTCCGCCCCGGATGCCGCCGCCGGCCATCCACATGCTGAAGCAACGCGGGTGATGGTCGCGCCCGTACTTGGCCATGTTCAAACCGCCCTGCGCGTAAACCGTCCGTCCAAATTCGCCGCCCCAAATCACTAGGGTCTCGTCAAGCATCCCGCGCTGCTTGAGGTCGGCGACCAATGCGGCGGACGATTGGTCCACGTCGCCGCATTGCAGCGGCAAATCGCGAGGCATGTCGCCGTGCTGATCCCAGCCACGGTGATACAACTGTATGAAACGCACGCCCCGCTCAGCCAAGCGCCGGGCCAACAGACAATTCGCCGCATACGTGCCCGGCTTACGCGCGTTCGCGCCGTACAAATTAAAAATGTGTTCAGGCTCACTCGCCGTGTCCATCAACTCCGGCACCGATGTCTGCATCCGATACGCCATCTCCGCCTGCTGAATGCGCGTCAGGATTTCCGGGTCGCCCAACCGCTCGTGGTGCTCCCGGTTGAGCGCCTGGCCAAGGTCAAGTATCCGCCGCCGCCGCTTGGCCGTGATGCCGGCTGGGTTGGACAGATACAGCACCGGGTCGCCCGACGAACGAAACTTCACACCCTGATGTTCCGACGGTAAAAAACCGCTGCCCCAAAGCCGCGCGTACAGCGCCTGCGAATCTCGCTTGGCGCTGCCCTGCGAAATCATCACCACGTAGGCCGGCAGATCAGCGTTCTCGCTACCAAGGCCGTAGCTCGCCCACGCACCCATGCTCGGCCGCCCCGCCTGCTGGAAACCGGTCTGGAAGAACGTGATCGCCGGGTCGTGGTTGATCGCCTGCGTCTGCATCGAGCGCACCACGCACAGTTCGTCCGCCACCTGGCCAAGGTGCGGCAGCAACTGGCTCAGCTCCGTGCCGCTCTGTCCGTGCATCGAAAAGTTGTAGATCGATTTGCAGACTTTTTTCTCCTTCTGCCCCGACGTCATCCCGGTAAGGCGCTGTCCGCCGAAAAACTCGCTGCCCAGCACCTGCCCGTGCGCTTTGGCCAGCGCCGGCTTGTGGTCGAGCAGCTCGAACTGCGACGGCGCGCC
The DNA here is from genome assembly GCA_036012205.1 of Verrucomicrobiota bacterium. GTDB lineage: Bacteria > Verrucomicrobiota > Verrucomicrobiia > Limisphaerales > UBA1096 > UBA1096. The sequence continues at coordinate 3,959 of DASCOW010000016.1, read as the reverse complement.
GCTTTGGAACAAGTAAATCACCCGCTTGGCCTTAGGCGCGAAATTCGGAAAACCGACCAGGCCCGCGAACAGTCTCGGGTTAAGCAGTGACGCCAGCGCCACCGAACCGATGCCCGCGCTCGTGCGGCCGAGAAACTGGCGCCTAGTCTGCATCATTGCGTGGTCGGTTTCAGGCATCATACGTCAGTTACGGGTGATGGCCTCGTCAGTGCCGAGCACGGCGTTGGCCAGCGACGTGTAGGTGGCCAACTCCGCTGCGGCAAGCAACTCATCAAGCGGCGACTCGCCAACCGCCAGCAACCGCCTGGCCGCCTCCGGTTCGGCGCGAAAGCTCGTTCGCAATTCCGCCAGCGCGTCGCGCAGCAGATCCAGCTCGCGCTCCGTCGGTCGCCGACCGTAAACCAAGCGATGCAGGAGCGTTAACCTCGACTCCGCCGTCGCTCCGCCGTCGCGCAACACGCGCGACGCCAGCTGGCGCGACGCCTCGACAAACGTCGGGTCGTTCATCAGCACCAGCGCGGCGAGAGGCGTGTTCGTCTTGGCCCGAGTCAGCACACACACCTCGCGCGACGGCGCATCGAACGCCTGCATGTTCGGCGGCGGCACAGAACGCTTCCAGTACGTGTACAGGCTGCGGCGGTACAGTTTCTCGCCGTGATCCTGCACAAAGCGCGGCACATTCTCGTAAACCACATCGTCCCACAGCCCCGGCGGCTGATACGGCCGGACACTCTCGCCGCCAAGCCGGCCAACGAGCAATCCACCCGACGACAGCGCGTGGTCGCGGATCATCTCTGCCGGCAACCGGAATCTCGGCCCGCGCGCGAACAGCCGGTTGGCAGGGTCGGCTTCGAGCAACGGCGGCGTCACGCGGGACGCCTGCTGATACGTCGCCGACATCACGATGAGTTTGTGCATCACCTTAAGATTCCAGCCGGTGCGCATGAATTCCGTAGCCAGCCAATCGAGCAACTCGGGATGCGTGGGCCACTCGCCCTGGGCTCCAAAGTCTTCCGAAGACTTCACAATGCCAGTACCAAAATACATCTGCCAAAGACGGTTTACAGTGACACGTGCCGTCAGCGGATTTCCAGCACCCGTCAACCATCTGGCCAAGCCCAGACGATTCCTCGGGGCACCCTTCGGCCATTGGCCAAGCGCTGCCGGTAGCGCCGCACCGACCTGCACTTTGCCTGGCTGATCGTACTGGCCTCGAGTCAAAACAAACGTCTTACGTGGCGGCTCTTTCTGGCCCATAATCATGGTTGTCGGCAATTTGCCTTCCAGTTCGGCCAAGCTAGCGCGAACAGCAGTCAGTCGATTTTCGGAAACCGCTTTATTGCGCTCAACAGTTCCTGATTTGTCCCAATAAACTGTGCCATCGAACTGCGTAAAGGCCCACCCAGTGATCTTTGCTTCAGCCACCAGCCCAACCGTTTTTGCGTCGACCTCAAGGCGCGCCCATTGTCCCGGCTCCGGCAGTGGCCCAATTTTTCTGAGGCTAGGCGTGTTCTCCTTTCCCCAGCCAATTTTCTCCTCACCCCAATATGCACGATGCGCCCAGCTGTTTCCGTCGTTCCACTGAAGCATGATTTGTTTCGGTGGATTATTTGCATCCAGATAAACATAGGAGAAAAGCTTGGTTTGATCAGTAACCAGAAGTCCATGCTTGGCGTTTTGAATCAAGTGCTGCCCCCTGCCCTTGCTACTTCGGCGCGACGAATGCTTGCCGCTGAAAACGGGATGCTCTGTCTTGCTAACAAACTCGAATTTTGTCGACCCGCCACCGTTTCCAAGCGACTCCACTCCAGCCGGCAATTCGTCATCAATCCAAACCAATTCGCTCAACTCACCCGACTTGTGTTCTTCGTCAACCTCCTTTTGTAGATGAGCAATTTGTTTGCGGAATTCGACGATTTGTAGTCGTTGCAAAACCGACGGCGCCTTTAAAAACGGCTTGTCCGCCAGCTTGTCCGCGTTGCCGACATGTGCCGTTTCCGGAACATTGTTGAAAAACGCATAAAACTCGTAAAACTCCCTCTGCGAAATGGGATCATATTTGTGATCATGGCACCGCGCACAACCGAATGTCAGCCCGAGAAAAACGGCTGACGTCGTTTCCACACGATCTACCACTGTCTCGACGCGATACTCTTCGTCGATGACACCACCTTCGCTTTGGATCGCATGATTCCGGTTAAAGCCTGTCGCCACACGCTGGTCAATCGTGGCGTTAGGCAACAGGTCGCCGGCGAGTTGCTCGAGAGCGAACTGGTCAAACGGCATATTTTCGTTGAACGCGCGGATCACCCAGTCACGCCACGGCCACATCACACGGCGGCGATCGAGGCTGTACCCGTGCGAGTCGGCGTACCGCGCCGCGTCGAGCCAATCAAGCGCCATCCGTTCACCGTGGCGCGGCGACGTCAGCAACCGGTCCACGACCTTCTCAAACGCTCGCGGCGACGTGTCGGCAAGGAATGCATCGAGTTCTCGCAGATTAGGCGGCAGGCCAGTGAGGTCGAAGCTCACGCGGCGGAGCAGCGTCTCCTTGTCCGCCCGCGGCGAAGGTTGCAGCCCGGCCCGCTGCAGCCTGGCCAGGACGAACCGATCAATCGCGCCGCTTGGCCAAGTGGAGTTTTTCGCCAGAGGAATCGCCGGCTGACCGGGCGGAATAAATGCCCAATGCTTTCCCCACTTGGCACCCTGTAAAATCCACGTACGGAGTGTATCGATGTCGCTTGGAGCCAACACCCGGCCGGAATCCACCGACGGCATCCGCTCCTCCGGATCGGCGTGGGTGATGCGCTTGAACAACTCGCTCCCGCTTGGATTGCCGGCAGTGATGGTCGCCTGACCAGACGCGCCGGTGTCCAGCCGCAGGTCGGCCCTGCGCTTGGACGCATCCGGCCCGTGGCACTCGAAACAGTTCTCCGAAAGAATCGGCCGGACATCCCTATTGAACAGCACCGACTCCCGCGCAACCACCAAATTGGCCGAGAGCCACACAGTAAGCAGCCGAAAAACGACCCGAAAAAGCGTATTGTTCCAACAGAAAACCAAGTGGTTAAAAAGAGTAAGCCCGGCACACTGCTTGGCCAAGCGCCTTCTCCCTCACCTAGTCTTTAGCCACCTTCTCCGGAGAGGGAACTCTATGATTCCGTTCGTGTTGATTGGCATCCATTGGGTTGAGTCCAAATCAAACCGCTTTGCCGTGCCCCAGGGCTCATACGAATTACTTTCTTGTTATAGGTCTTCCAGGATCCGGTCTAGCTGATCTCCCAGCCCTTTCGAACTGCTTCCTTGATGTACTTTTGAGCGGTATCGTTGCCAATCGCTTTGAGGTTCTTGGAGTCCCACTGGAACCCGCCACCGGCCCGATAAGCAACATTGCCGAGCAACACCGATTCTGTGAGTGGCCCCGAGTAGTCGAAATTACATGTTGCCGTTTTTCCACCTTTGCACGCTGTAATCCACTCCTTATGAAATCCAGGTGAATCTGGAATTGATTGTTCGGGTGCACTAAAGTCCGAGTACTTCTCTTGAGGATACAGTTTGTGGGTTCCGAATCCGCATACTAGGATACCTTCTGTACCGACAAAGACATTGTTGGCCCCCTTGAGGGAGAGGTTCTTTTCCTTGAGCAACTGGGGGCCGCTACGGGAGTGATACCAATGCAGTGTAACATCGCCGCGGTTACCTCTGGCTGGGTATTTAAAACGGGTCGTCATCGACTTCGGTGTGGTCTGTGGATGCACTTCGGGGCCACTCCCTTCTACTCGAGTCGGATAGTCCAATTGTAATGCCCAGAAGGGAATGTCAAGGGTGTGGCATCCCCAGTTGCCTGTCTCGCCGGTACCGAAATCCCACCAGAATCTCCAGTTGTAAGGGCAATAGGCGTTGTTGTAATCACGTTCTGGAGCCGGCCCCAACCAGACATCCCAGTTGAGATGACTAGG
>DASCOW010000015.1:0-1338 GCA_036012205.1 Verrucomicrobiota bacterium | reverse complement strand
ATCGGTGGCTGAGGTGCTAGTGTACAACCGGGCGTTGAGCGACTCGGAAATTGGCCAGGTGCGCAGTGTGATGGCGTCGAAGTTTGACCTACAGGTTTCTGCGAACCAACCGCCGACTGTGGCGCTGGCCAATCCGGCGACGGGAGTGTCGCTCAAAGCCGGGAAAACGCTGCAACTCGCAGCGACTGCCAGCGACGTCGACGGAAGCGTGGTCAAGGTGAGATTCCTCGCGGGTGGGCAGGTGATCGGCGAAGACGCCGAGACGCCGTACGAACTGGAGTGGACACCGTCAGGGGAGGGCGAACATTTGCTGACGGCCGTGGCAGTGGACAACCGTGGAGCGGAGACGATATCGGGAGTGGTAAGCGTGATCGTGCTGCCGCCGAACGTGGGACCGGAAGTGGTGATCAACACACCCAGTGCCGGCCAGGGAGTGAGTGTCGGAGCGACGCTGAAAGTGATCGCGAGCGCAACCGACAGCGATGGCGAAGTGACCGAAGTGGAGATATTGGCCAACGGAGAGAGCTTGGCCAAGCGGAGCGAAGGGCCGTATGAGGCGGATTGGGTCTTGGCCAAGGCGGGCATGCAGAGAGTGATTGTTCGGGCGACCGACAACGATGGAGCGGTGAGCGAGCTCAGCGTGAGCGTGGCGGTGTACGGCGACACACCAGTGCCGGCGGACGGCCTGCGGCTGTGGCTGGATGCAGGGGAGGAAGTGACCGTGAGCGACGTCGGGGTGGTGAGCGGCTGGGGAGACCGGAGCCTGTTTGGGCACGACGTGAGCCAGTCGGAGTTGGGTTTGCAACCGGTGCTATCCGCCGACGCGATCAACGGCCGTGCGGCCGTGCTGTTCGACGGCGAGGACGATGTGCTCGCTCGACCGGATGTAGACGGGGGAGTGCTTCTTTCACCGGATGCCGTCAGTGTTTATGCCGTTGCGCGACAGAAGTGGCAGAGTGCGGTGAACACGCTTTTGGCATGGGAGGCGCCGAACTATAAAAATCATCTGGCATTGCTGACGAGCTACAACAATCAGTTCATGATCGACCATGGCAACGTCTCGGAGGGCGGTCGTGTGAGCGCCGTGCAGCCAGAAGAATGGGATGACGCGTGGCACGTGCTTGAGTTCGTGAGGAGCGGCAGTCGCGTGACCGTGAACGTGGACAGTGCTGCGGTGGAGCTGGGTGAGTTCGGCAGCACGCTTAACGTGAACCTGTCCGGCACATTGTTGGTGGGCGAGGCGGCGTCGCTGGCGTTTGGCGGCGAGATCGCGGAGGTGCTCATTTACAACCGAGCGTTGGATTCTGGCGAGCGCGGCTCCGTGAGCAAGTATCTCGG
>DASCOW010000014.1:0-3807 GCA_036012205.1 Verrucomicrobiota bacterium | reverse complement strand
CGCCGGCCGCCGGTCTTCCAAACGGCCTTTCCAGCCGCCTTCGATGGTTCCCACCGGGATACGGATGGAGGCACCGCGATCGGAAACGCCGTAGGAGAACTGGTCGATAGACTGTGTTTCGTGTAGACCGGTCAAGCGTTGGTTGTTGTCGGCTCCGTAGACTTCGATATGCTCGTGGATGTTCTGGCCGAACTCCTCACAAATCTTGTTCATGAGATCCTCGCCACCCTGGTCACGCATGGCTCCGTTGGAGAAGTTTGCGTGCATGCCTGATCCGTTCCAGTCTCCCTTGATCGGTTTCGGCTCCAGATTTACGGAGACGCCGTAACGCTCGCCAATGCGTTCGAGCAGGTATCTCGCAACCCAAATTTCATCGCCGGAACGGGCTGCGCCCTTGGCAAAGACCTGATACTCCCACTGCCCCATCATCACTTCGGCGTTGATGCCCTCGACGTTGATGCCGGCATCGAGGCAGATCTGCAAATGCTCATCCACGATCTCCCGGCCGATTGCGTTGGCCGCACCGACGGATGTGTAGAAGGGGCCTTGCGGGCCGGGGTAACCGCCCTTGGGAAAGCCAAGCGGGAGGTTGGTGTCGATATCCCACAGGACGTATTCTTGCTCGAAACCAAACCAGAAATCGTCATCATCGTCGTCGATGGTGGCTCGGCCGTTGGATTCGTGCGGGGTACCATCGGCGTTGAGAACCTCGCACATGACCAGCCAGTTGTCGGTGCCGACCTTGTCGGGATCCGGGAAAAGAGCCACCGGTTTAAGCAGGCAATCGGAGTCGTTGCCTTCGGCCTGTTCGGTCGAGGATCCGTCAAATGACCACACGTCGCAGTCGTCCAATGTTCCACCAAAGTCGGATTCGATCTTGGTCTTGCTTCGCAGGCTTTGAGTCGGCTTGTAACCGTCCAGCCAGATGTATTCGAGTTTTGCTTTGCTCATGATTTTGTTAGGGTAAAAAAAATGCCGGGCCGTCTGTATACCTTGCCAAACGACGAAACAGGGCCCGCAAAAGGCCCCGCCCATTAGTGGGGCTTATAACTTGTATTATCAAGTCTTTTTTACGGCCTGCGACCGTATAAACTCATTCGAGCTTGCGACGATCGAGCCGATCAGATTGCAAGCTTGCCCACAGCAAGTACGTTGCACAGGCAATTACGATGCCAACTGCAGAGGCGGTTTGACCAAGCGCTTGATTATGGGCCTGTTTTCTACCTAAACGCACTGCATCCTAAATATTAATAGAGAAAGAAGTCTGCCCGATATCAGGTTATTTCGATGTCCAATTATGGCCTGAATGAACAAATAAACACAGCATGCAAAAAAGGAGCACCCGTTATTCTGTGTGTTGGCCGGTCGGCTTTATCCTTTTTGGTGCGCGTAACTTGTTGCGACGCGGCTTATTAAATGATTAAAGTAATTACCTGTAAGAGTAATGGCATTTTTTTTGCTGTTAAACCTTTGACTTTGAGCTAGTTAAGTTTTTGGAGCGTCGATTCATTGAATCGGTTGACTTATGAGCTTAGAAGTCAGGAAAACAAACAAACAACTGAGCTATCAATGAAAAGAGTCGCTTGCGTACTATCGTTAATGGCAGGCTTTTGCCTGATCCCTTCCACAGCATTGGCACAAGAGGCCGATGTTGCCATCAGTCCGGCCAACACGGCTTGGATTCTTACGGCTACGGCGTTGGTTTTATTTATGACCATCCCGGGTCTGTCGTTGTTTTATGCCGGGTTGGTGAGGCGTAAAAACGTCCTATCGGTGTTGATGCATTGTTTCATAATCACTGCGCTGATGTCGGTAGTGTGGTTGGTGTGTGGTTATTCAATTGCATTTGGGGAGGCCAACTCTTACTGGGGCGGCTTGGCCAAGGTGTTCGCTGGTGGTGTGGAGGCCAGTTCGGCGGTGGGTGAATCGGGCAGTGCGATTCCGGAGTATCTGTTTTTGGCATTTCAGATGACGTTTTTTATAATCACACCGGCGTTGATGGTAGGCGCGTTTGTCGAGCGGATGAAGTTTTCTGCCATGATTTTGTTTACAACGCTCTGGGCGATTTTTGTCTACGCGCCGGTTTGCCATTGGGTTTGGGGTGGCAACGGCTTTATGTACGAGTGGGGAACGAAGGATTTGGCCGGCGGCATCGTGGTGCACATTACGGCCGGAATCGGCGCTTTGGTGGCCTGTATCATGGTGGGGCCGCGCAAGGGGTACGGGACCGCTCAATTTCAGCCACACAATCTGCCCATGTGCGTGACGGGGACGGGGATGCTTTGGGTGGGCTGGTTCGGCTTCAATGCTGGCAGCGGCTTGGCTGCCAACGGCGCTGCGGCCCAGACTTTGCTCGTAACCCATATCTCCGCTGCGACGGCGACAATCGTCTGGTCGTTGGCCGAAAAGTTAAAGCACGGCAAGGCCAGCGTGTTGGGCGCGGTGACAGGCTCCATCGCCGGCTTGGCGGCGATCACGCCGGCGTCGGGTGATGTCGGTCCAGTCGGCGGCTTGGCCATTGGTGCTGCTGCCGGTTTTATTTGCTGGTTCGCTTCGACCGCAGTGAAGTCGAAGTTTGGTTACGATGACTCGCTTGATGTTGTCGGTGTTCACGGTGTCGGCGGATTGGTAGGCACGTTGATGGTGGCGTTTTTTGCTTCAACGACGCTAGGCGGCAAGGGGGTCATTTCCATTCCGGATGCGCAGACGTACAGCATGGGTGAACAGTTTTTAGTGCAGTTCAAGGCATCAGCGATCACCGTAGTCTATACGTTGGCGATGAGTGCGGTTCTTTTATTCATCGTCAAGACGATGTGCGGCGGGAGCTTGCGCGTCAGTGAATCCGATGAGGAGGAGGGGCTTGACTTGGCTGCTCACGGCGAATCGGGCTACAACAATTGAATCGGCAACGGCTTGTCGAGCGCGATTCGGCTTGATTGATTTGGTGGCGGCGCGGACAACAGTCCGCGCCGTTTCCGCTTGGCGATGTGCGATGTGATGAAGCAACAAACCATAGTCACGCTGGATCTCGAGGGCGTGCTGGTCCCGGAGATCTGGATCGCTTTTGCGCAAAAGACCGGGATCGAGCAGCTGAAGCTGACCACGCGAGACATCCCGGATTACGACGAGTTGATGAGCGGACGCTTGGCCATCCTCGCCGAGAATAACCTGAAACTGGCCGACATACAGGAGGTGATCGGCACGCTCGCACCGATGGAGGGAGCCAAGGCGTTCCTTGACGAGCTGCGCTTGATGACGCAGGTGATTATTTTGTCAGACACGTTTGAGGAATTTGCCGAGCCGCTGATGCGGCAGCTGGATTGGCCAACAATTCTTTGCCACCAGCTTGAGATTGATAGCGACGGATGCGTGGCCAATTACCGACTCAGACAGCCGGATCAGAAATACAAGGCCGTGGCGGCGTTTCGGGGACTGAATTACAAGGTGATCGCTGCTGGTGACTCGTACAACGACACGACAATGCTGGGCGAGGCTGACGCCGGCTTTCTGTTCAGGGCCCCAGACAGCGTGAAAGTGGAATTTCCGCAGTTCGAATCGGCCGAAGAGTACAGCGAGTTGATGGCGCTGATTCGAGGCGAATTGGAGTTTTGACTTTTTGGTCAAGTTTATGATTTGAACAGACACGGCTGAGGGCCTCTGTGAAATCGGTATAAAATTTGTTTTACCCCTAACGATAGCAATAGGAAATCCAATACAGGTGTCACATTTCGTTGATACTTTGTTCATAATTCGCAGGATGGTATCCAATCAATTGGCCAGCTTATGATTGGATCCATCATTGAGGGG
>DASCOW010000013.1:0-10562 GCA_036012205.1 Verrucomicrobiota bacterium | reverse complement strand
CTCCCCAAGACACCAGTCGCGACGAATGCACTGGTAATCGTCACCGTCCGCTGACATCCGACGCATTTCAAGTGGACATAATCACAGACCTTTTTCGGATTAGCCATTGCCAGAGCCATAGACAATGAACGATTCCTGCGACTCATCACGTGATAAATCTCACCGAGATACTCAATGCGAAGCTTGCAACACTCCACCGGGAGTAATCACTTGTCACCAACAAGAATTGACCCTTCCGCTGAACGGATCGGATCAATCAAATCATTCCTGTTTTATGATAAACTCGGAAAAACGGCTTGTTTTTTCTTTAAACAACGTATTGACTCGCTTTTGGTTTTTGGTAGTGTTCCCGCCCCTTTGCTTCCGGGGGGATTCTGAATGAAGACCTATTTACCAAAGATCGACAAGCTAAACCGCACGATCGACGAGCAGCCGCGAAAGTGGCACATCATTGATGCCGACGGGGCCGTACTGGGCAAGGTAGCCACCAAGGCGGCTGGCATTTTGCGCGGTAAAAACAGGCCAACCTTCACGCCGCACCTCGACACCGGCGACTTCGTCGTCGTGATCAATGCGGAGAAAGTGGTGTTAACCGGCAAAAAGGAAACGGAGAAAGTGATGACCACTTACTCCGGCTGGCGCGGCGGCCTGAAGAAATTTTCACCGGCAGACGTCCGAGCGAAGCATCCGGAACGGCTCGTTGAGAAAGCTGTCAAGGGCATGATCCCGCGCAACCGACTGGGGCGGCAGATCATCAAGAAACTCAAGGTGTACGCCGGGCCGGATCATCCGCACAAGGCGCAGGCGCCGACAGCACTCGAACTGGCTTAACACAGATTTTTCATATGGCTCAAACTGAGGAATTTTTGGGAACAGGCCGCCGCAAGACAGCGGTAGCCCGCGTGCGCCTGTCAGCCAACGGCTCCGGCAAAATCACCGTCAACGGTCGTGCCGTGGAGAATTACTTCACCGTCGAGAACCAGCGCACCATTGCGGTGCAGCCGCTCGAAACGGTTGAGATGAACGAGAAAGCCGACGTCCGCGTGAGAGTCGCTGGCGGCGGCATCGCCGGCCAGGCCGGTGCAATGCGGCTAGGCATAGCCCGCGCGCTTGAGAAGTATGACGGCGAACTCCGGCAACCGCTCAAGGATGCCGGCCATCTTTCCCGTGACCCGCGCAAGAAGGAGCGAAAGAAGCCCGGCCAACCCGGCGCCCGGAAACATTTCCAATACAGCAAACGCTAAATTGTTACCCTTTTCGAGCCCCGCTGGTTGAAACGCTGGCGGGGCTTTCTGTTTTTCGGTACTATCATCTCAAGCAACCTCGGCCAAGCGTGGCCGCAATAGTTAAACCATTATGTCAGGGACAAAAATCAACGCAGCAGTCGTGGGTGCCTCCGGTTACTCCGGCGAGGAACTGGTGCGCCTGCTGCTCGGGCATCCGCACGTCAACCTTTCGGTGCTGACCTCGCGGCAGTATGCCGACCAGCCGCTGACATCTGTTTTCCCTCGCTTCGCCGGATACGCCGGAGCAAGTGACTTGGCTTTCTCCGAGCCGTCGATTGACCTTTTGGCCGACAAAGCCAAAGCCGTTTTTCTCGCCCTGCCCCACGGCGTCGCTGCCGAGTTTGCCGTGCCGCTGGCCGAGCGCGGCGTGACGGTGATCGACCTGAGTGCCGACTTCCGACTCAACAGCGCCGACATTTACAATGAGTTTTACGGCAACGAACACCCCGCGCCGGAGTGGCTGGCAAAGGCCGTTTACGGCCTGCCGGAAATCCGTCGCGACGCCATCGCCGACGCGACGCTCATCGCCTCACCCGGCTGTTACCCGACAAGTATTTTGCTGCCTACCATTCCACTGCTCGAGGCCAACTTGATTGACCCCGAGCAAATCATCGCCGACTCGCTAAGCGGCGTGAGCGGCGCCGGACGGAAGACCGACGTGCCGTTCCTTTACGTCGAGTGCAATGAGAGCCTCCGGCCGTATGGCGTGCCGAAGCACCGGCATCTCTCCGAGATCGAACAGGAACTAGGCTTGGCCAACGGCTCGCCGATCACCGTTCAGTTCACGCCGCACTTGGTTCCGGTGAACCGCGGGATTCTCACCACACTTTACCTCACCCCAGCGCCTGGCCAATCGGAGGACTTCAACCAATGGACGGACGCCGTCGCCGGTTGCCTGACCAAGCGCTACGCCGACGAACCGTTCGTGCGGCTCACCGGTAGCGAGCGGTTACCGGACACCAAAAACATTGCCGGCACAAACACGATCGAAATCGGCTGGGCCGCCGATCCTCGCACGCAGCGACTGCGCGTCTTCAGCGCCGAGGATAACTTGGTGAAAGGCGCCAGCGGACAGGCAGTGCAGTCGTTCAACATCCGGTTCGACCTTGACGAAACCGCCGGCCTGCCGATCTGAGACATGGCCAAGTTCAAAAAAATTAGTGGATCGATCACAGCGCCACTTGGCTTCCGGGCGGCTGCTCTATTCTGTGATGTCAAGACACTCGGCACCGGTAAAGGCAGCGACAAGGGCCGAAAACGCGATCTCGCGCTCATCGTCTCCGACGTGCCGGCCAAGGCCGCCGGGATGTTCACTACCAACCAGATTTGCGCCGCGCCGGTGAAACTCTGCGTCGGGCATCTGCGCAACAACAGTGCCCAGGTCGTCGTCGTCAACTCCGGCAACGCCAACGCCTGCACCGGTCCGCAGGGCCTAGCCGACGCTCGCGAGATAGCCACGCTTACCGGCCAAGCGCTTGGCCTGAAAACCACCGACGTGCTCGTCGGTTCGACCGGCCGGATCGGTGTCCCGTTGCCAATGCCAAATCTCCGCAGGGGCATCGCCGCCGTGGCCAAGCAGCTCAAGGCCACCCAGGCCGCCGCCGCGCAAGCCGCCGAAGCCATCCTGACCAGCGACACGAAGACGAAACAGATCGCGGTCGAGTTCCGGCTTGGCGGCAAAACGGTACGGCTCGCCGGCATCGCCAAGGGCGCGGGAATGATTCAGCCCGGCATGAGCCCGACCGGCGCACGACCTGCCGCCACGCCGCAGGGCCTGCACGCCACGATGCTCGCCTACCTCACCACCGACGCAAAGCTGGATGCGGCCAACCTGAAAAAATGCCTCCGCGAAGCGGTTGCACAGAGTTTCAACTGCATCACCGTCGATGGCGACATGAGCACCAACGACACCGTGCTGCTGCTGGCCAACGGCTTGGCCGGCAACGGCAAGTTGAGCGCAGCCGACCTGCAAACGTTTCAAGCCGCGCTGAACCACGTCTGCCTCGCGTTGGCCAAGATGATCGTGAGCGACGGCGAAGGCATCGGCCGCGTCGTCACCGTGCGCGTCACCGGTGCCAAGTCATTCACTGATGCCGACGCAGCAGCTCGGGCCGTCGGCAACAGCTCGCTCGTCAAGACAAGCTGGAGCGGCGGCGATCCGAACTGGGGCCGGATCATCGACGCGCTGGGCTACTCCCTCGCCCGGGTCACCGAGGAAAAAGTTGATATCGCCTACAGCGCGAGTGGTTCACGCAAAAAAATCTACTCCCTCAAAAAGGGCCGCCCGACGCGCACGTCGTTTGAAACCTTGTGCAAGGTAGTCAAACCGAAGGAGTTTGACCTGCACATCAATCTGAACCTCAGCAAAGGCGAAGCGGTCCTGTACGCCGCCGACCTGACTGAGGAATACGTCGAGTTCAACAAAGGCGACATCAGCGACCCCGCATCGCTCGGGGGATAGACATGGATAATATAATCGCCAAGGCGGAAACTTTGCTTGAGGCGTTACCGTACGTGCAGCGGTTTCGTGGGGAGACGTTTGTCATCAAGTACGGCGGGAGTTTCATGGACTCGGACAACCCGGCAGTGCGTGGCGGCGTGGCGCGGGACATTGTTTTTCTCGAGGCGGTCGGTATCAACCCGGTAATCGTGCATGGCGGCGGCAAGGCGATCACCCAAGCGCTCGGGCAGGCAGGCGTCGAGACACGGTTCGAGCAGGGGTACCGCGTAACGACGCCAGAGTCGGTCGAGGTTGTCGAGCAGGTTTTGTCGCGAAAGATTAACCCCGGCATCGTCTCGATGATCAACGAGCTTGGTGGCAAAGCGCGCGGTTTTTCCGGCACGGACGTCTTTCGGTGCAAGCCTTTCCATCCGCTTGGCCAAGCGGGCGAACCGCTCGACATCGGTCTGGTTGGCGAGGTGACTGACGTGAACACGGAGCCGTTGCTCGACTGCATCGCGCAGGACATCACGCCGGTGATCAGCCCAACGGCAACAGGCGAGGATGGGCAGACGTACAACTGCAACGCCGACGTGGCGGCGGGCCAGACGGCGGTGGCGCTCAAGCCCAAGCGCTTGGTTTACATGAGCGACGTGCCGGGATTGTTGCAAAACCCGGACGATGCGGAGAGCGTGATTTCGCACCTGCCGGTGGCGAAGGTGGCGGCGCTCAAGTCGAGTGGCGTGATCTTGAGGGGGATGATTCCAAAAGTGGACAGTGCTGTGAACGCCGTTGCGACGGGAGTCGAAAAGGTTTTTTTCATCGACGGCAGGATGAGCCACTCGCTGCTACTGGAGATTTTTACCGATGCCGGAGTGGGCACGGAGATCGTGGGATAATGAGCCAGGAAATTAAGGAACGCTTCAAGCAATACGTCGCCCCGACTTACGGTCGGTTCCCGATCACGCTTGATCGTGGCGAGGGCGCCTACGTATGGGACACTGAGGGCAAACGCTACCTCGACCTTGGTGGCGGCATCGCGGTCAACTGCCTTGGCCACGCCAACACGGAGATCAACCAAGCGATCGCGGAGCAGTCGGCCAAGCTGATGCATTGCGCGAATTTCTATCACTTCGAGGGCCAGGCGGAGTTGGCCGAAAACCTGGCCAAGCGCATCGGCACGGGTCGTGTGTTTTTCTGCAACAGCGGCGCGGAGTCATCGGAAGTGATGATCAAGCTGGCCCGGCGCTTTGGCCAAGCGGAGGGCCGGTTCGAGATCATCACGGCGGAAAACTCCTTTCATGGACGGACGATGGCCGGCATCTCGGCAACAGGCCAGGCGAAGGTGAAGGACGGCTTCGCTCCCCTGCTGCAGGGCTTCGCTCATGTGACACACAACGACATCGCTGCCGTGCGCTCGGCGATCACGCCGGCCACAGTGGCGGTGATGATCGAGGGCGTCCAGGGCGAGGGCGGCATCCGGCCGGTGTCGGCGGATTACCTGATTGGCCTGCGGCAGCTTTGCGATGAACACAACCTGCTGCTGCTGTGGGACGGTGTGCAGTGCGGGCATTTCCGCACCGGCTCGTTCCAAAGCTTCCAGTCGATACTGGCCAACCAACTCGGTGGCTTTTTGCCGGATGCAGTCGGCATGGCCAAGTCGCTAGGGGGCGGTTTCCCGATGGGGGCAGTGTGGATCGATGAGAAACACACCAAGGTGCTCGGCCCCGGTACACATGGATCGACGTTCGGCGGCAATCCTCTGGCCTGCGCAGTGGCGAACAAGATTCTCAAGGTAATTGACCGCGACAATCTGGATGCCAACGCGAAGGCACTTGGCCGGTTTTTTATCGATGAACTGGCCAAACTCGGAGAGAAATATCCGACGGCCATTTGTGAGGTGCGTGGTCTTGGCCTAATGATCGGCATCGAGATGGGCGACGGCTTTGCCTCGTTTGAAGCCAGCAAACCGGCGTCGGTGCAGTGGGTTTCAGCCCTGCACAAGACGGGGATGCTGACCATCCCAGCCGGAACTTCAATTGTCCGTTTTCTGCCGCCACTTAACTTATCGCAGGAAGAGGCCCAATCCGGACTAGATTTGTTTGAACGAACGATACAGGAAATCATCGCATGAAACATTTGCTAAAACTAGAGGGCATGCCAAGCCAGGCGATGGAGCAGATTCTCGCAGCGGCGAAAGGCATCAAGGCCAAGCGCGGTGCCAGTGAGGCCAAGCCGCTTGAGGGGCAAACGTGGGCGATGATTTTCACCAAGTCCTCCACGCGCACGCGAGTGTCGTTCGAGGTGGGCATTCGCGAACTCGGCGGTTCAGTGATGTTTCTAAACGCGAACGACATGCAGCTTGGCCGCGGCGAACCGATCAAGGACACCGCGCGCGTGCTCGGCCGAATGGTGCACGGCGCAATCATTCGCACCTACGCACAGACGGACGTCGAGGAGTTCGCTCAGTTCGCGGACATCCCGACCATCAACGCGCTGACCGACGACGAACATCCATGCCAAATCCTGACCGACATTTTCACGTTTCAGGAACTGCGCGGCCCGAT
Source organism: Verrucomicrobiota bacterium (assembly GCA_036012205.1). Classification (GTDB taxonomy): domain Bacteria; phylum Verrucomicrobiota; class Verrucomicrobiia; order Limisphaerales; family UBA1096; genus UBA1096. The sequence goes on along the minus strand of DASCOW010000013.1, from coordinate 4,269 downwards.
CCGGGGCAAGGTGGTGGCGTACATTGGCGACGGCGCATGCAACATACCGGTCTCGTGGGTGTACGCATCGGCGGCATTGGGCTTCGAGCTACGTATCGCCGCGCCGGCGGAGTTCCAGCCCGGCGCAGAAACCTTGGCCAAATCCGGCGGCAACATTGTCTGCACGGAGGATGTGCGCGCCGGCGTCGAGGGAGCCGACATGGTGTATACCGATGTCTGGGTGTCAATGGGGATGGAAGCCGAGGCAGAGGAGCGCCTGGCCAAGCTGGCCGGCTACCAGATTAACGGCGATTTGATGCATCTGGCCAAACCGGACGCACTGGTGATGCACTGCCTGCCCGCCTACCGAGGCAAAGAGATCGACGTGGAAACATTCGAAGCCCACGCCGACACGATTTTCACCCAGGCCGAAAACCGACTGCACACGCAGAAGGCCATCCTCGCCTGGTTGGCCGGTTAATTCCGTTGCCATCGGCGACCGGCCGGTGCGACAATCTGCAAGGTGCCAAGCGCAAAAAAGCCAAAAGGAATCAACGTCCGCCGGCCGGACATCATGGAGAAGGTCAAGGCCGAGGTGGTGACGCACTATCGCAGCGAACTGGTGGAGTACCTGCGCACCCACGGCTGCGCCTTTGCATACGGCGACACCGGCATCCGCCTGGCCAGGGAGTTCGGTTTTTGCTACGGCGTCGAGCGGGCGATCGACTTGGCCTACGCAGCGCGACGCCATTTCCCGAGCGAGCAACCGGTTTATATTCTTGGGGAGATCATCCACAACCCGCACGTCAACGAGCAGATCCGTGACATGGGAATCACTTTCCTCTCCGGCGTTCACAAGGCCGCCGACATCGACAACCTTGCCGAGGGCGATCCGGTGGTCATCCCGGCGTTCGGCACGGAGACCGGTGTCACCGACATGCTCAACGAACGGGGATGCACCGTCATCGACGCCACGTGTGGCGACGTGATGAGCGTCTGGAAACGAGTCCGCCAAAATGCCCACGACCAGGTCACCAGCATCATCCACGGCAAGGCGTGGCACGAGGAAACCAAGGCCACCAGCTCGCGGACCAAGGCGTTCGAGAACGGCCACTACCTCGTCGTGTTTAACCTCAAGGAGACGGACTATGTCTGCCGCTATATCACCCGGGGCGGTGACCGTGAGGCATTCCTGAAAAGATTCGACGGGGCCATGTCCGATGGCTTCGACCCGGACAAGCATCTCCGCGCCATCGGCTTGGCCAACCAGACCACAATGCTGCGGGGCGAAACCGAGGAGGTGCAGCGCCGGCTGCGGGCGGCCATGATCGAGAAATACGGCGAAGATGCAATCGCCGGGCACTTCCGCTACTTCGCCACCATTTGTGGCGCGACGCAGGATCGGCAGGACGCCCTTCAGGATTTGCTCAGCCGCCCGATGGATTTGCTGCTGGTCGTCGGCGGTTACAACTCCTCCAACACTTCGCACCTCGCGGAGATGGGCGAGGAAAAACTACCGACGTATTTCATCAAGGACGCAGCAGAGATGGAGTCGGCAGAACGGCTCCGCCATTTTTTGCAGCACACCCACGAGATGGCACTCGCGGAGGACTGGCTACCGCTGGAAGGCAAACTGACAGCCGGCATCACCGCCGGGGCCTCCTGTCCGAACAATCTCATCGAGGAAGTCATCCTTCGAATTTACGAGCTGCGCGGCACCCCGGCCAGCGAGGTGCTCGGCTCGATCCAAGCCGTCTCAGCAGCCACCGTGGCCCACTGAACAGATGCCCTGCAACTGCGAAGAACTCGAAGCCCTCGAACGTGACGCGCTGATGCCCTGCGCGCAATTCAGCGCCGATTCACGAGGCCGAAACGTCCACGAACCGCCGCCGGAATGGCGAACGCAGTACCAGCGCGACCGCGACCGAATCATCCACTCACGCGCCTTTCGCCGACTCGACTGCAAGACGCAGGTTTTCCTGAGCGGCACTGGCGACCATTTGCGCACGCGGTTGACGCACACGATGGAGGTCGCCGCCATTGCTCGGAACATTGCCCGCGCATTGCGACTCAACGAGGATCTCACCGAGGCCATCGCGCTTGGCCACGACCTTGGCCACCCCCCGTTCGGCCACTCCGGCGAAGAGGCGCTCGACGAGCTTATGCGTAACCACGGTGGCTTCGAGCACAACAAACAAAGCCGCCGCGTCGTCGAACTGATCGAGCAGAAGTACCCCACCTTCCCCGGATTGAATCTCACGTGGGAGACAATGGAGGGCCTAGCCAAGCACAACACAGCGCCCGAGCCACCGCTTGGCCAAGCGCAGACTGGATTCCACCAACCGTCACTTGAAGCGCAAGTGGCCGACCTCGCCGACGAAATCACCTACTACAGCCACGACCTCGATGACGGTCTCGAGTCCGGCCTGCTCGCCGAAGCGCAACTGGAACGCGACATCGCCTCCTGGCGGGATGCCTCCGGTCGCATGCGCTCGCAGCACGGCGATCTGACGGACGAGTGCCGGCACTACTTCATCATCCGCTGCCTGATCGATGGCCAAGTGCACGATGTCGTCCACACGACCGAAGCCAACATTGCCAAAGCCGGCGTGACATCGGCCGACAGCGTACGTGCGCAGGCCAAGCCGCTCGTCGCCTACAGCACGGCGCGGCGCGAGGCCAACCTGCAGTTGCGTGCCTATCTCTACGAGAACCTCTACTACAACAACGCCGTCCATAAACCGCACAAACGTGCGACAACGCTGCTCGGGGAGTTGTTTCATTATTTCGAGAAACACCCCGAGACGATGGGGAATCATGCGCAAACGCAGATCTCCGGACACGGGTTGCACCGGGCCATTTGCGATCACCTTGCCTGCATGACGGATCGATTCGCCATCCAGGAACACAGTCGGTTGCTCCGGAAGTAGCGCCATAGGCATGGAGAGAAAAATTTGAAGGCGATAGTTTTTCCGCATCGAATGGGGCGAAACCCCTTGACAGATGGTGTACACTTCTCGCCCCTTTTTTGGGGGAAACAGGTTGTTTCGAGGGGAAACAGTCCAACGAACCATTCCTAGGACAGATGTTTCCCATATAATACAAACAAAGAGATGATAAAAGTTGAGAACTTGAGCAAGGAGTTCGGCCCGAAGTTGGCCGTAAACGACGTCTCATTCTCCGTAGAACGCGGAGAGATTCTAGGCTTCCTCGGGCCAAATGGCGCCGGCAAATCCACAACCATGCGAATGATCACCGGCTACCTCCCCCCAACGGCGGGCGTGGTGAAAGTCGGCGGTAACGACGTGACGGAAAAGCCGATCGAAGCCAAGCGCTTGATGGGCTATCTACCGGAGAGCGCGCCCCTCTACACCGACATGACCGTCGAGGGTTTCCTCGGCTTTTGTGCCGAGGTGCGCGGCATCACCGGAGCGGACAAGGCCAAGGCGATCGATCGAGCCATCGATATGTGCTTCCTTAAAGCAGTCCGTCACCAAAGCGTCGACACCCTCTCAAAGGGTTACCGGCATCGCACCGGTTTCGCGCAGGCGATCATTCACGATCCGGACATTCTCGTCATGGACGAACCAACCGACGGACTCGACCCCAACCAAAAGCACGAGGTGCGCTCGCTCATCCGGCGCATGGGCAAGTCCAAGGCAATCATTTTCTCCACGCACATTCTCGAGGAAGTCGAGGCCGCCTGCACACGGGCGATCATCATCGACCAAGGCAAAATCGTCGCAAACGGTACGCCGGATGAGCTCAAAGCCAAGTCCGAGTCGGCGAACTCGTACGTTGTCTCCGTCAGCGGCACGGAAGCCGAAGCAGTACGCGAAAAACTTGGCACCGTCATACAAGCAGCCAAGGTCAACATCGTGAATGACAAATCGCCGACCATCGTCGCCCGAGTATTCCCGAAGAAGGCCGGAAGCGATGGAGAACTTGGCCAAGCGATCTTCGCTGTCGCTACGCAAAACAACTGGCAGGTCAACGAGATCAAAAAAGAGGAGGGCCGCTTGGACGACGTCTTTCGAAACATCACCCTGTCCGACACAAACACCCAATAATTTAACATACAATGAAAAGTATTTGGACCATCACAAAACGAGAGCTGGCCGGTTACTTCAACTCGCCGGTAGCCTATGTGTTTCTCGTGATCTTCCTGCTCATGACCGCAGCATTCACGTTCCTGATCGGCCAGTTCATGGATCGAAATCAAGCGACTTTGCAGGCATTTTTCATGTGGCACCCGTGGATTTACCTGTTCCTCGTGCCGGCGGTCGGTAT
>DASCOW010000012.1:0-4297 GCA_036012205.1 Verrucomicrobiota bacterium | reverse complement strand
TTGTAATGGCTGGTGAGTTGCAGTGGGGAGCGGTCTTTGCTGGTTTTATTCCAAATTTCAGCTTGCTCTCCGAGCCAGCGTCCAAGTTTACGGAAATTATCAAGGAATCGAGCGACCCGGGCTACTGGAACGATGTCATCCTCAACTCACAACGGGATCGAATGGTCACCGCGGCTGCGACAGCTGTCGGTATCAATATGACGTTCCTACTGCCGTACTCGATGTTGCGCAAGGGTTGGGGAAAAGAGCATCGCGGCTTGGCTACGTTTGATTTGTCGATTGGCTTATTTATGCCGTTCTTTTTGGCCACGACCTGCGTCGTCATCGCTTCCGCCACCCAGTTCCACGGGAAATATGACGAAGGACTGCTCGATCCTGCAAAGAAAACTTCGCTGACAGAAAAGTTGCAGGATGCTTACAGCAAGAATTTATCCGGCATACAGGCCAAGCTTGGTGAAGCCAAAGAGCCAAACGACACGGACAAACAACTGGCTGCAATGCTCGTGAGTCGCGACGCATTTCAACTGGCTGGGTCGCTGGAAAACCTCACCGAAAGCAAGGCTGTATCGCAGATAGTTTTTGGCATTGGTGTGCTTGGCATGGCGCTGTCTACGATCATAATATTGATGCTTATTAACGGTTTTGCTGTCACGGAAATGCTTGGGGCTGAAATTGGGGGAATTAAGCATAAAATAGGATCTATTTTACCTGGAATCACAGGAGCATTGGGATCAATTTACTTGTGGAGTAATGCTGATGCAAAATTTTGGCTCGTTGTGCCAACGAGTGTGTTTGGCATGGTATTGTTGCCGATCGCCTACATCACCTTTTTCCTGATGATCAACAGCAAGAGCCTGATGGGAGAAGCACTGCCGCAGGGCAACAAACGCATCGTGCTGAATATCGCAATGCTCGTGGCACTGGTTGCCGCCACCATCGGTGCGGGTTGGTCGATTTGGAGCAAGGCCGGCTGGTGGGGTGTCGGTGTGATTGCGCTGTTTGTCTATGCGACCATTGAGGGCAAACTGTGGCAGAAGCTGTTCAAGCGACTAGATCGAATTGAATCGAACACCAACAAGTCATCCAATGAAGGTTAGCCCATTGAGGTGGCTTTAAGTCGATGGGTTTGCTGAATATTCTAGGTGCGAAAAATCCTGAGCCGGGTCAGTCCGGTCATTTCGGGGACTACGACCTGCAGGAGGTGGTCAACAGCGGCGGCATGGCTGACATCTGGCTGGCGACCGATCCCGACAAGCATCCCGTCGCCGTCCGGCGCCTGCACCCGGAGCTGCGCAAGGATTCCAAGGCAAAAAAACGGTTTGTCCGTGGTTGCGAAATTCTTGCTGAAGTTTGCGACCACGACTCCATCGTCAGCTACATCGAGCACGGCAAAATCAGGGGAGACCATTTTCTCGCGATGGAGTACTGCGAGTTCCCGAATCTCAAGATACTCATCTCCCGTGCTGACCCGGTGCTGGAGGAATTTGTCGGCAACATCCTCATCGACGTCGCCGAGGCGCTCGAGCACGTGCACAACTGCGGCTACTTGCACTACGACTTCAAGCCGGAGAACATCCTCGTCAGCCGCAACGGCAACGTCCGCCTGTGCGACTTCGACCTCTCCCGGCCCATCCCCGAGAAACCGACCAAGATGCCGGACAATCCCGGCACGCCTGTCTACATGGCGCCGGAACAGTTGCGTGGACGCGAGATCGACCAGCGCGTCGATATCTTCGCCTTCGGCGTGACCATGTACGAGACGTTGACCGGCCAGAAACCGTTCAATGGCGAAACCGGCCGTGATGTGTTGCTGGCGCAGAAAAACCGCGACCAGCATTTTGCGATGCCCTGTGAATTGAATCCATCCATCCCTGCGGATGTCGAGCGGATCATCCTCAAGTGCATCGAGTTCGATGTCGACAAGCGCTACCCGCATATCAGCTACCTCGTCGCCGAGCTCCGCAAGGCGCTCTACGTGTAACCCAACCCAATGCAGTACAAAATAATCGGGGCAGATTTGCGGGAATACGGCCCGGTGGACATCACTGAAATCCGCGAGTGGATCGGTGAGGGCCGTGCCGATGCCAGCACACTTGTTTGCGAGGTGGATGACAACCAGTGGATCAAGCTTCGGGGTCTGCCGGACGTTGCGGGTGACCTTCCCAAGTCGGCAACCGTACGCTCCGGCGGCACACTCCAGATCAACTACCTCGTCCCGGCAATTCTCTGCACGCTCTTTTGCTGTCTGCCATTTGGCATCGCCGGCATCCTGTTCGCCGTTCAGGCCAACTCAAAAGTGCAACATGGCGACACCGACGGTGCGGCGGCCGCAGCATCCAAGGCCAAGCTGATGTGCATCCTGAGTTTTGTGCTTGGGCTGCTCAGCCTTATCTGGTTTTTCAGCAGCGGCGAGTTCAACCGGATATTGCAGGAGATGCAGGAATCGATGCCGCGCTGATCGTTGCTACTTGGCCAAGGCGACCAGCTTGGCGACCAGCTCTGCTTGGCTGGGCAGGTGTTCCGCCTGGCCATCGCTCGCCAGCCACCCAAAACCTTCGCCGTAAGCTGGGCCGTTGACGACGCAGCCGTTGGTTTGGTTTTCAGAAATCTGCGCGCGCCCCCGGCCAAGCGCCGAGTCGCGGTCGCTGTCGACCTCGTACTTCCAACCCACGAGCAGTGCCTCCGCAAACCAAGCGCGCAGGCTGGCGATGATCTTCGGCGTTGGCTTGAGCTCGAGCAGTAGATCGCCATCGCGAGTGCCGGGCTTGCCCGTGTTCAGCGGCTTGAGTTGGCCATTGGCAGTCCGGCAAAAAATCTGTCCTGCTGCGAAGTCGCTCACGGCGGCAGCGTGAAAAACCGCGTCAACGTTGGCCGAGCGCTTCAGTTTTTCAGCCAAGTTTTTTGTAGTTGTAAACGTCTGCAGTTCAACGCCTTCTGGAAGATCGCTGTGGGTGGCCAAGCGGCCGCGAAACAGTGTCACCTCGTGGCCGTCGCTGGCCAGTCGCCCGGCTAAGTCGGTGCCCATCTGGCCGGTCGAGTGGTTGGTCAACCGGCGAACCCGGTCGATCGGCTCGTAAGTCGGTCCGGCGGTGACGATGCAGTGCATGGGGCTTGTCGTTTGGCCAAGCGGCGCCGATTAAGGCAGCGTTTTCGAGGCCATCATTTCGCGCAGCTTGGCCGAGTCGCTGGTGGGCGGCTGGCAGGCTGTGCCGGTGCAGAGGTACACGGCTGACTGTTTTTCCTCCGGCAGCGTTTTGGCGAATTCCTCCACCGGGCCGGTGACGCCGAGCACGACCTTGTTGGGTTGATAGGCGGCGTGCGCGGCGGCGATGAGGTCGCGCGTTCCGACGGACTTAGGTTCACCGGTGATCACCGCGCGTCGCGGTTCGTGCACGAGGAAGTCGAGCGCCTGCAACAGGTACGGCACGGCGCTTGGGCCGTTGGTCATGTTGTCGCTGAAGAGCAGCAGCGACTTCTCGGCCATGTCGGTGAATTCCTTTCGGTCGGTGATCTTGCCGAGCCGCAGCAGCGCGAGCGCGGCCACCGAGTTGCCGGAGGGCACCGCCCCGTCGTAGTCCTCCTTCACCTGCAGGATGAGGTTTTGCGTGTGGACGCTCTGCCAAAAGCCGCCGTTGGTTTCGTCGTAAAACTTGGCCTTCATCGTACCGGCGAGGTCGATGGCGAACTGCAAATGTTCCGGTTCGAGCGTGGCCTCGTAGAGGTGCAACACGCCGTCGAGCAGGAAGGCGTAGGCGTCTAGCAACTGCACGTCGTCGCGTTTGCCGTCGCGCCAGCGATGGTAGAGCGTCTTGCTTTCGGCGTCCCACAGCTCGCGCTTCAAAAAGGCGAGGTTGGCCTCGGCGGCCTCGAGGTATGTTGACTCGCCAAGGATGACTGCGGCGCGTGCCGTTGCGCCGAGCATGAGGCCGTTCCATGACGAGAGTATCTTGTCGTCGAGGTGTGGCCGCACGCGCTTGGCTCGGACGCCGAACATTTTTTTGTTGGCCGAGTCAAGCAGCTTGCGTTCGGTATTGCTGAGCTTGGGATCGACGATGCTCAGGACATTTTGCCCCTTGAGCGGGTCGGGGTCGCTGTGGTCCTCGAAGTTGCCGTGGGCCGTGATGCCGTAGCGGCGCTTGGTCAGGGCGAACTCTTCCGGCGTGAGCAGTGCCTTCAGTTCGGCCTCGGTCCAGCAATAGAATTTGCCTTCCTTCCCCTCGCTGTCGGCATCCTCGGCGGAGTAGAAGCCGCCGCCCTTGTGGCGCATGTCTCGCAGGATGTAGCGGAGGATGTCGCG
>DASCOW010000011.1:0-4074 GCA_036012205.1 Verrucomicrobiota bacterium | reverse complement strand
ATTTCGGGAGTATTGCAGTCACGGCTCAAATGTCCCAGCACGATGTTTCGGAGCGTGCCGTTGGCCAAAGTCTCAACAGCCTCAGCGGCGGCGGTATTGGCCAAGTGGCCGTGCCGACTCATGATACGCTGCTTGATGGCCCAGGGGCGGCGCGTGTCGTCCTGTAACAGGTTGAGATCGTAATTGGCCTCAATGAACAGGGCGCTCACCCCACGCACACGCTCGAGCACCAACCGGGTGGCTTGGCCAAGGTCTGTCAGCACCCCGACCCCACCGTCGGCCGTCCTGACATGAAAGCCAACTGGATCCTGCGCATCGTGCGGCACGGGAAAATTCTCAACTGTCACGTCGCCGATATCAAACGCCTGTCCCGTGACGAACTGCCGAACGTCGAGCTTGGTTTCCATTCTAAAACGCAATTCATCGGCGGTGAGACGATTGCAGTACACCGGAATCTCAAGCTTGCCACAAAGCGCCTTCAGTCCCTGCGTGTGGTCGGTGTGCTCGTGTGTGAGAAGAATGCCGTCGAGCGTCTCGGGTGAGCGCCCCAGCTGGGCCAACCGCAGACGTATTTGCCGGCCACTCAAGCCTGAATCGATCAGCAAACGCGTCTGGTCTGTCTCAAGATAGGAGGCATTCCCCCCGGAACCACTCCCCAAAACTGTGAATCGTGTCGGCACCGGGGCACTCTAGGGGCTTGCGGTTGGAGGAGCAACGGGGCGCGGGAAAAAGTTGTTAACAATCTGGACAAGAGGGATGAGTTGGCACGTGTCTTTTGCAGCAAATATTGTGCCTGATTCGGCTTGTATGAGCTTGGCCAAGTTCCTAATGTTGGTGCGTGGCGCAGCAGGGATTCCAGATGTCGCAGAAGATGTCGCTCAACCAAGTGTTGGCGCCGCAGCTTCAGCAGTCCCTCAATCTTCTACAGGCCCCGATGCTGGAACTCAAGGCCATGATAGACCAAGAGTTGCAGGTCAACCCCGTGCTCGAGGAACAGGCCTCCCTGGATACGGATGCGCGTGAACGGGGTGAAGTGGATGAAGCCGAGGAAGCCAAGGTCGATCTCGCCGAACCACCGAGCGATATACAGTACGACCCCACCGACGAGAGCAACACCGAGGAACCGGTGGACGATTTCCAGAAAGAGGTCAACCAGCTGCTCGAGCTGGATCAGGAATGGCGCGACCATTTCTCGAGCACGAATATCCCATCGCGCAACTCAAAGGAAGAGGACGAGAAGCGCCAGTTCATGCTCGACACGGTGACCACAACCCAGTCGCTGCAGGATTTTCTGCTCGAGCAGGCCCGCCTGTCCGACTTCGATGAACAACAGTTCAAGGTCGCCGAGTTGATCATTGGCAACATCGACGATGGAGGCTTTCTCCAGTCGAGCGTGGATGAACTCGTATTTTCAAGCGGCCGCCAGGCCAGTGAAATCCAGTCGGTGCTGGACGTGGTGCAGACGTTTCATCCACCGGGAGTGGCTGCTCGTGACCTGCGCGAATGCCTCATGCTCCAACTCGAACGCGCAGAGCGGGTTGACTCACTGGAATACCGAATCATCCGGGACTGCATGGACGAGCTTGGCCGGCGACGCATCCGCGAGATCGCCAAGAAAACCGGAGAAACAGTCGATATCGTCCAGGAATCACTGGAACACATCGGTCACCTCGAGCCCAAACCAGGCCGCGAGTACATGCCCGAGACCGAGCAGTTCGTCGTGCCGGAAATTTTCATCGCACGGGGTGACGATGGCCAATGGCGAGTCTCCTCAAACAACGAATACATCCCGCGCCTGCGCATCAGCAACGCCTACAAGGATCTCATGGCACAGACTGCCACATCTGGCGACGTGCGCGACTACATCCGGGACAAGATACGTTCCGGGAAATTTCTGCTCAAGAGTCTCCACCAGCGACAATCCACCATCCTGAACATCGCTGAGGAAATCCTGAAACGTCAGGGGGAATTCATGGAACACGGGGCATCGCAGTTGCGCCCGATGACCATGTCGCAGGTGGCCGATGCCGTGGGTGTACATGAGACCACCGTCAGCCGGGCCGTCTCCGGAAAATACATCGACACACCCCACGGCGTACTGGAGATGAAATATTTTTTCACCTCCGGCTTACCCTCCAAGGACGGCTCCAGTCTGGCCAACACCAGCGTCAAAGAAATGCTGAACGAACTGGTTAAGGCAGAGGATGCGACCAAGCCGCTCTCGGACGAGGACCTCGTCAAGGCGTTCACCGACAAGGGCGTCAAGATCGCCCGCCGCACCGTGGCCAAATACCGAGCCGAGTTGAATATCCTCCCCTCCCACCTTCGCCGGACATATTAACCCCTTGACTTAGCACAATTTTCCGGTTGCCATTGATATCCCCATCATGGATACTTCGCGTCTGGATTCACTCAAAATGAAAAAGACAATCGTATTTTTAACCTTTGCAGTCGCCTTGGCCTTCACTGTCCAAGCGGAAAAAGTAGACTTCACCAAGTCGATTCAAGGCGTATTTGAAGCGCGGTGCGTCGATTGTCACGGTGCGAAAAAGCCGAAGGGTGACCTTCGGATGGATACTCTTGAGGCCACATTGAAGGGAGGTGAAAGCGAGGAACCAGTCTTGGTTCCGGGAAAATCCGCCGAGAGCGGTCTCTTCAAACACATTTCGCTTCCGGCAGATCACGATGATATTATGCCGTCAAAGGGTGATCCTTTGACCAAGGAACAGATCGAAACCATCAAGAAGTGGATCGATGAGGGCGCTAACTGGCCAGAAGGATTGGTGTTGATCAGCGCCAAGGATCGGGCTGCCGCCAAGGCTGCGGCCAACAGATTGCCAGAGCCGAAAATCAAGGAGACGCCTGTCTCCGATGCTGAAAAAGCTGCCATCGCCAAGCTTAGTTCCGGCGAGGGGATCGGGGACAAATCCTCCGCTCCACTGGTGATGGCACTAGCGCAAAACACCAAGCTTATTTATGCCAACTTCCGCTTGGTCGGAAAAAATGTAAATGACGACAACATCGCTCCGTTGGCTGACATCACAAATCTGTCCGAGTTGGATTTGGCTAATACGAAAATTACTGCCAAAGGTCTGGATTACATCAAGGGTAACACGAACTTGACCAAGCTCAGCCTGGCCAACACATCGGTCGATGACGCGGCGCTGAAACAGATCGAGGGACTCACTAACCTGATGTCGCTTAACCTCTACAACACCAAGGTAACTGACGCCGGTTTGGCCAGCCTCAAGGACATGAAATTCCTGTACAAGCTCTATGCTTGGCAAAGCGGCGTGACCGAGAAAGGTGCAGCTGAGCTGAAGAAGGCGTTGCCCAACATAGATGTCAACCTCGGCTTCAAGCTCGCCAAGGTCGAGCCCAAGAAGGAGGATGAGAAGGAAGTAAAGAAACCGGAAAAGCAGAAGGAAACGCCCAAACCCAAAAAGAAAGAAGTAAAGAAAGAGGAAGCGAAGCAAGTCAGCTTCAACAAGAAATGCCCGGTCAGCGGCAAGGACGTCGATCCGGCCAAGCTCTTCGCCATCAACTTCTGCTGCGACAACTGTCTCGGGGACTTCACCAAGGAACCGGCCAAGCACATCGCCAAAATCAAGGGGCCGGACAACAATAAGTGCCCGATCAGCGGCAAGGACATCGACGCATCCAAGAAATTCGTGATCGGCTTCTGCTGCGACAACTGCCTCGGGGACTTCACCAAGGAACCGGCCAAGCATATTGCCAAGGTGAAAAAATAACCGAGCGAACAATTTCCCGAGAAGCCCCGGCGAATGGATGCCGGGGCTTTTTTTGTTCGCGCTTGGCCAAGCGCTTGCCGTGCGCAGCCGGTGCCGTTAGCTTGGGCAAGCGCTTGGTTTCAATGGACGAATTGCAGGAACAATTTGACAACGCCACGTTCGCCTTTACCCAAGGCGACTACCGGCAAGCGGCCACCGGCTTCGAAGTGATCCTTGCGGTGGAGAAAAACCACTTCGACGCCCGCATGTCGCTCAGCATGACGTTGTGCCGGCTGGAGCAGTACGAGCGAGCAATCGAGGAGGGACACAAGGCAGAGAAACT
>DASCOW010000010.1:0-20203 GCA_036012205.1 Verrucomicrobiota bacterium | reverse complement strand
GCCACCAGCGCCCCAACCACGTACACGCCATGCAGCAGCATCGAAGCGTGCAACACCACCGGCACATCGCCAAAATACCCGCACGCCAGCCACTTCAGACCGCCTGCAGCCAAACCGGAGAACATCAACAGGCGCACGCCGATCCGACGGCGAATGCTCCCGGAGAGAGCGATGATGAAAATCTCAGGGATCAGCATGATGAGCCAAAGCCACTTGAGCGTGCCCAGCGTATGTTCCGGCGCGACCGACTTTACGTAAATCGGGAACAGGAACATCGGTCCATCAAGCATGAAGTTGGCGAGGAACACGTAGAGGAGAAAACGGAGAAACTTCCTGTCCAGAACCAGCGTGCGCCATGCCCCCGGCCGGGCTTTCTCCCGAATGTCTTTTGGGTTCGGTACAAGGAACACAATGACAGCCGTCAGCAGGATGATCACGGCGGCAACAGGGAACTGTAGGCCCAAGTCCGTCTTCCCCGGCTCGGAAGCAAGAGCCTCTAGCAACACCGGAAAGCCAAAGCAGGTGACAAGAAAACCGACCGAGCCAAACGCCCGCACCCACTCGAAGTGCGAAGTGCTTGAGCGGTACAGCAAGCCAAGACTCAGCGCCAACGCCTGTGGGATGAGGCTGGTGTAAAATGCGGCAAAAAGCATCGATACCAGCAGGAGTGCGGCATAACTCTTGACGTGCCAAAAAACCAGAAAGCCAAGCGCCATGCCGAACGAGATGACGAGCAGCACGGTCTTGCGGGCGCCTGTTCGATCGGCAAGATAGCCCCACGCCGGCTGACCAACGAGGCCGACCAAGTGGAACACGCCCATGGCCAGGCCGACTTGCTGGCCGCTCAAGCCAAGGTTCTCGCGGAGGTAGAGTGAGTAGAAGGGGAAGAAGATGCCTAGCGCGCCGAACAGCGACGCCCAAAACAGGGACAGCACACCCATCAACTTCCATTGCTCTCGGGTGATACCGTCTGACATGTCGGGGTGATGCGCCTGGCCAAGCGCAAAAAACGCCGGAAGGTTTCCGGCGTCTGAAAGGGGATTGCAAGGGTATTCGTCAGGCTCAGGGCGCGGGAACGATGGTCGGCTGGGTGCTGGCGGGCTGCGCACCGGATTTGCGTTCCCGGCTCTCCCTCTTCTGCATTTCGCTGAAAATCCGCGTAGCAGCCTCCTTCATTTTCCGCTCGTCTAGCTTCTCGCCTGAGATCTCAGCCTCCAGTTGAAGTGCCAGCAGTTGCATGCCCTTGCCCATGAGGTCGGATTCGTCATACTGAAGATTGTTGATGAGGTTTAGCCGCGCCTGCAGCACATGTGGAGCCACTCCGGGCGTGCTGACGTCTCCGTCGCTTTCGGTAAAACTCCGGGCGGCGTCGCGCTTGGTTTCCAAGTTGTACTGGTCGCTGGTCATGATGTCGCGGAACAACTGATCCGCCTGCGGGTTGATGCCAACGTATCTCGAAGCGGCCTCGGCGAGGTTGTCCATGTCATCCTCGTGTACCCGGCCGCTGCGAAACGCCTGCACGATGGCGTCGAGCGCGTGCACCTTGCCGACATCCTCGAAATAATCCAGAATGGTGCGGTCAATACGCCCGTCAGCGTTGATGAACATGCCCTGGGCGGACTGAATGAATGTTTGGTCGTCGTACATGTCCAGCACCATGAAGAGGTAGTTCTTGGACACGCGATCAAAGTGGTTTCCGCCAACAGCCTCGACCGGGTCGAGCAGCAACTCATGCGCGGCAGCCAGCACCTCGTCACGGTAGGCGTCCTTGCCGAGCCAGCCCTGGATGGTCTTCGCGGCGTAGGCGATTTCGAATCCCCGCCCGGTGGTGGCAAGCAACTCCGCAACGGCGGCCTCCGCGTGGGCGCCGCCGATTTCCGCAAGGATGTCGATGAGGCCGATCCGCAGTGTCGGCGGCTGTGAAAAATTGAGCGTAGCCCGGAAACGGCTGTACCGCTTCCTGCTTTCCTCATCACTCTCGCCTTCGCGTTTCACGGAGAAGTCGACGTCCTCCATCTTATTGAGAAACTCGCGAATGAGCGGCACTGCGGCATCTCCCTCGAGCGCCAGACTCTCGAACAGGTAACTAAGGCGGCGGCGCACTCTGCTCCGATTCGTGGAACTCATGCTCGTCTGCATCAGCTCATCAAGAATCTCCGACACGGACATGCCGCCCGTGAGCGGCGGTGTCTGGCCGCTGTCGATCTGCTCTTGGAGGCTCTTGAGCCGTGAATTGGCGTTGGCCAGTTTGATCTTGAGCGAGGCGATCTCCTTCTTAAGCGCCTCCGCTCGAGCCAAATCGGCTTTGGGATCGGCAGTCGGCGGTGTCTGGCCGCAGCCGGCGCAGAATACCAACACCGCCCAGATCAAACCGGCGGCTGAACCTAATATATGATCCACTGCTTTCCTCATAACAACTTCACGATGGCCGTCTGCCGGTGCGAAAGGCGTGCGCTCCCGCTGATTGGCCAACCGCAAAACAAGACCGTTGCCCCAGGATCAAGGCGCGGGAACTATGGTCGGCTGGTTCCGTCGATTTCCTCCCCGATTGTTATCACGACTTCCGCGGTCTCCGCGGTCCCCGTTTTCTCCCCTGCCAAACGCATTGCGCCAAAAGTCAGTCCCCAAACCCTGCATTTCCTTACGCATATCAAATTCCTCACCGTTGACCTTGGCCTCGATTTGGCGGGTGTACATTTCTACAACCTTATCGGTGGCGTCATCACCGGAAGCTTGAATTCCCTGCATCAAGCTTAGTCTAGCCTGTAAGGTGTTGGTATCGTCAGCATCATCCATCTCGCGCAGTGCGGACCACTTGACCCGCATATCGTATTCGTCACTGGACATGATGTCCTTGAACATCTGGTTTGCCTGGGGGTTGGCACCGGTGTACTTGAGGCCGATGCGGGCCAAGTTGGAGAGGTCCCCGCGATCGGTCACCTGACCGCCATTGAACGCCTGGTAGACGGCGTCCATTGCCTGTTCCTTACCGACGTCGTCAAGGTAATCGAGCACGGTACGGTCGATGCCTCCGTCTTCGTTAATAAGCATCCCCTGGGCGGACTGCACGAATGTCTGGTCGTTGTACATTTCCAGCACCATGAACAGGTACTGTTTGGAGGACTTGTCGAAATTATTCGGGTTCGGTACGTCCACCGGATCGTTCAATAGCGTGTGCGCGGCGTCCAGCGCCTCATCGCGGTACGCTTCGTTGCCAAGCCAGCCCCGGATTTTCTTGGTAGTGTAAGCCACCTCGAAGCCGCGAGCAGTCTTGGCGAGCACTTCGGCCAGCGCAGCCTCAGCACGGTCGCCGCCGATCTCCACCAGGATGTCGATTAGCCCAATGCGCATCGAGGGAGGCTGCTCGAAATCGAGCGTCGTGCGGCCGCCCCGACTGCGGCCGCGTTCCCTCGAGTTGCCGCCTCGGCCGCGTTCATTCTCTTCCCCCTCGGAACGCTGCACCACGAAATCTATGTCCTCCATCTTGTTGAGAAACTCTCTGATGTGCGGCACAGAGGCCTCACCCTGCTCCACCAAGCTCTCGAGCAGGAAATTGATTCGCCGCTGCACGGCCCGGCGATCCTTTGAGGTCATCTTGATTTGTGTGAGTTCCTTGATGATCTCCGGCGCGGACAGGCTGGAGTCGGCCACGGTAGAGTCACCGCTGTTGAGTTGGGCGCGAAGGCTGTCGACGCGCGATTGCGCGTTGGCCAGCTTGGCCTTGAGGGATCCGTTTTCCTTCTTGAGAGCCTCAAGCTGGACGGTGTTGCCGGTGGATTCCCCGGAGGGAGCCTGGCCACATCCGGCTGTCAGGACGATCGACGTCACGAGCAGGCCGGTGGCAACAGCTGGAAGAAACACTGTTTTTTTCATGATTTTCCCTTATTCAGATCGACTTGACTGTTACTACGTTGAAGCACTTTGCTAAGTTACACAAAACAGGCCGAAGGATGACACGCTGCCGGATGAAATCAACTCGTTCCTCATGCCAAATGAAGCCAGACTTCATTGCGCTTGGCCAAGTGTGTACACTCCGCCGCCCTCGGTTCATGGAGAACGCACCGCTAAAACGAACACCCCTGTTTGACACCCACACTGCGCTTGGCGCACGGATCGTCGAGTTCGGCGGCTGGGAAATGCCGGTGTTCTACTCCGGCATCGCGCAGGAACACCAAGCCAGCCGCGAGGCAGCCGGACTGTTCGACATTTCACACATGGGCGAGTTCTTGTTCGACGGCCCGGACGCGTTCGAGTTCCTCAACCGCATGCTGACCAACGACTTGGCCAAGCTCGAGCCGGATCAAGGCCAGTACTCCCTTCTCTGCCAGGACAACGGCGGCGTGATAGACGACCTCTACGCCTACCGGCTTGGCCAAGACCGCTACCTGCTCATCGTCAATGCCTCCCGGCTGGAGGTGGACTGGATGTGGCTCAAGGCCCAGCGCAACACCCGCCACAAATCGCTGCAGCTCGAGATGATCGACCGCTCCCACGAGTTGTCCGCGATGGCGCTACAGGGGCCGAAGGCTGTAGGGATCATCGCCGGCGTTTTTCCAGCAGCTGTCGAACTGCGAAAAAACCAGATCGCCGAGCTCGACTTCGACAGCGCAGCCACCTGGGTGTCGCGCACCGGCTACACCGGCGAAGACGGCTTCGAGCTCGTGGTGCCCAACGAACACGCAACAGCACTTTGGGACAAACTCATGTCACTTGGCCAAGCGCTTGGCCTGCTGCCAGCCGGCCTGGGCTCGCGAGACACCCTCCGCATCGAGGCCGGCTACTCGCTCTACGGTCACGAGCTAACCCCGGAGACGACACCCATCGAGGCCGCGCTTGGCTGGGCCGTTGCCTTGGATAAACCGAACTTCGTCGGGAACAAGATGCTTGCGGCGCAAAAGCAGGACGGCGTCTCCCGCCGCTGCATCGCATTCAAAATGACCGGCAAAAGCGCCCCACCACGCGAGCATTATAAAATTTTTTCAACCGACGACACCAGCCGGGAAATCGGAGAAGTGACCAGTGGCACACAGAGCCCCTCGCTCGGCTGCGGCATCGGCTTGGGCTACGTCGAGAGCGCCTACGCCAAGGCGAGCACGGACATCGAGATCGAGATCCGCAATCGGCGCTTCCCAGCAGAAGTTGTCAAGCGGCCGATTTATCGAAAACCGAGTTGACCACCGGGCCGCACTTTCGCTAGAAGGAGCGCCGCGATGTCAGACATACCAACCGACTTGAATTACGCCAGCTCCCACGAATGGGTGAGCGTCGAGGGCGACACCGCCATCATCGGCATCTCCGACCACGCCCAGGAGGAATTGACCGAACTCGTGTTCATCGAGTTGCCCGAGATCGGCCGCGAACTGACCGCTGGTGATCCCTGCGCCGTGGTCGAGTCGGTCAAGACCGCCAGCGACATATACGCGCCGGTAAGCGGCCAGGTCATCGAGACGAACGACGCCCTCGACACCGAGCCGGGCACCGTCAACGAAGATCCCTACGGCGACGGCTGGTTCTTCAAGGTGCGCCTGACCGATTCCAGCGAACTGGACGACCTTCTCTCCCCCGAGGATTACGCCGAGCAGGTCAACACATAGGCGTCAGGCCCTCGCCGCAACTTTCAGCCCCGCCAACCCTCCACCTTGCTTGATCGGCGACTCGTCGGTACGTTGTCCCGACTGCGATGACGCTGACTGAGAAAATTATGGCCCGGGCATCGGGCAAGGCGAGAGTGAGCGCCGGCGAAAATGTCTGGGTGAACGTGGACACGCTGATGACACACGACGTCTGCGGGCCCGGCACGATTGGAGTGTTCAAGCGTGAGTTCGGCGAGGACGCCAAGGTGTGGGATGCCAACAGAATTGTGATCATTCCTGATCACTATATTTTCACCTCCGACTCGCTGTCCAACCGTAACGTGGATCTTTTGCGCGAGTTCGCCAAGGCGCAGCGCCTGCCGTATTTCTACGACGTGATCGATGACGAAAATGGCAAGTGGCAATTCGATCCATCGCAGGGGCTGCTCAGTCGCCAGCACGGCTCACGATACGCCGGCGTCTGCCATGCGGCGTTGCCGCAGAAGGGGCACCTTCGCCCCGGCGAGATTCTGTTCGGCACCGACTCGCACACCTGCATGGCCGGGGCGTTCAACCAGTTTGCCACCGGCATCGGCAACACCGACGCCGGCTTCGTGATGGGCACCGGCAAGCTGCTGCTCAAGGTTCCGGAGACGATGCACTTCCGACTCGTGGGTGAACTGCAACCGGGCGTCATGGCCAAAGACATCATCCTGCACGCGATCGGCGAGATCGGCTTTGACGGGGCGACCTACCGGGCGATGCAGTTTGACGGTCCGGGCGCATCCGGCCTGTCGATGGACGACCGCATGACTGTGGCCAACATGGCGATCGAAGCCGGCGGCAAAAACGGGATTTTTGAGTACGACGAAAAGACCGGCGCTATGGTCAATGAACGAACCAAGCTCAATGGTACGAAGAGCAACTACGAGCCGGTCGAGCGCGACGAAAACGAGACATTCGTTTATGAAACCACGATTGACCTGGGCGCACTCGCGCCAACCGTGGCGTGCCACCCCGATCCCGGCCAGCGCAAGCTCGCCCGCGAGATGGCCGACATGAAGCTCGACCGCGCCTACATCGGCTCCTGCACCGGCGGCAAGACAAGCGACTTCCTCGCATTCGCCGAGGTGGTGCGCGGGAAGGAGGTACGCATCGACACGTTCGGCGTGCCGGCCACGCCCGAGATCGTCAACGACCTGCAACGCACCAAGTGGGGCGACAAATCAGTCTGGAACATCCTCACCGATGCCGGGGTGCGCATGACCGAGAACGCCGGCTGCTCCGCATGTCTCGGCGGGCCGGTGGACACCTTCGGCCGCATGAATGAAGGCGGACAAAAGTGCATCAGCGCCACGAATCGCAACTTCCCCGGCCGCATGGGCAATAAAGAGAGCGAAGTTTACCTCGCCAGCCCGGCCACGGTCGCCGCCAGCGCCCTCGCCGGCCATGTCGCTGACCCGCGCGATTACTTGAACTGAAGCCGGTCACCGGGAGAGAAGCAGACTCGCAAGCTCATCTCTCTTTTTTGTTGAATCGTCATCGGGCTGTCTCCCTCGTGCCTCATCATCGGAAAAGGGCCGGCAGAGCCGAGTGCAACAAACGCAGTGCGAGGTGCGAGTACAATTTACCGGCCGCTTAGCCAAGCGGTGGAAGGTTTTCTTTGGCCCCGCCAAACGGTTGTGCTACCGTTCCCCTGAACCAGTAATGCAGACCGTTACCTTGGGAGAATCAAGTTTGGAGTGTAGCCGCTTGGCCTACGGTTGCTGGCGTATCACGGGTGTGATCACTCATCCACCCATCGACAACGAGCACGAGAAAAAGGGACACGAGGCCGTCATTGCCGCCTACGAGGCCGGCTACACAATGTTCGATCTTGCAGACATTTACAGCGCCGGACTCGCCGAGGAGGTGTTCGGCCGCACGCTCAGGGATGTCTCGGGCATGCGTGAAAAAATCGGCATCACAACCAAGTGTGGCATCCGGCAAAAGGATGATCCCGACAAGGACTCACCGCACCGTTACGACCTCTCCCGCGAACACATCGTCCGCTCATGCGAAGCGTCGCTCAAGCGCATGGGCATCGACTGCATCGACCTGTACCTGCTGCATCGACCGGACTACCTGTTGGAACAGGAGGAAGTGGCCAAGGCGTTCGACGAACTGAAACAAGCCGGCAAGGTGCGCGAGTTCGGCGTGAGCAACTTCACCGTGGATCAACTGGACCATCTGCAGGCGGCGTGTCCAATGAAGCTGGTTTGCAACCAGATCGAACTGAGCCTCTTTCACTACAACGCGCTCGAGGACGGGTCGCTCGACTACTACCAGCGGCACGACATCACGCCGGTCGCGTGGAGCCCGCTCGCGCAGGGCAAACTCGGCGGGGAGGAACCGGTGTCTCTACGCAAGCCCAACCATTTGCAGGAACAAACCGTGCGCGATGCTCTTCATGCCGTGGCCGTGCAGAAGAACTGCAGCCCGACCGCTGTTGCTCTCGCATGGCTCATGCGGCACCCAGCCGGCATCATCCCGATCATCGGCAGCACCAATCCCGACCACATCCGCGAGGCCACCAAGGCGGCCGACCTGCTGTTGTCCCGCGAGGAATGGTACCGCTTGATGGCCGCCGCCGGAAAATCCCTGCCCTGACGTTGAGTTTCCTGTGAAACCAAGCCGCGTGCGCTGCTTGGTTTCTTCCCACTCAGGAAGAAGGTGGCCGTAGGCCGGATGAGGGTGAAGCGCCGAATGTTTTTTCGCTGAAGCCACTTTTGATCGCCGAATTAACAATCCCACCGAAGCCCGGCTGGCGCAAGCCGGCCAGAGGGAGCCGCGCGATGCCGAAAACGAGAGAGCGCTGGACATTCTGCGGGAATGCTTCCCTGACCGGTCGGTTATCGGCCAACTCGGCCGACCTGATCTGGGATCTCAGCTCGTTCCACTGCCTCACCCAGCAGGAACCAACGGGAGAATGATAACATTCGGGCCTGTTTAGATTCGCAGCTCACGGGAACCGGGGCAGTAAGCCGGGATAAAGCTGGACTCCCGTCAACAGGTAATTATGCTCCCGGCTTGGAGCCTTAAACGCAAATCACCGTGAAACAGCAAGCAGACAGCGATTCCAAGTCCGCCGCGTTCAATGGGCAGGTCTCCGGGAAAATCACGCCCCCGCGTGGCTACGCAGCGGAAGATATTGATCGCCGTGTGGAATGGCTCGCCGGTCAGACGGGGCACCAACTGGATGAATTCGCACTGGAAAACCCGGCGAACTTCAAGGGGCTCTCCGAAAACCAGATTGGCTACCTAGGGTTCCCACTCTCGATTGCCGGCCCGCTTAGCATCGATGGCACCTATGCGAAGGGCTTATTTTACGTGCCGCTCTGCACCCTTGAGGGAACCTTGTCGTTCTCAATGACGCGCGGTTTTTATCTGACCTACCTCGCCGGCGGCATCACAAGCCGGCATATCAAGCAGCAGATATCGCGCTGCCCAGTGTTTACTTTCAAGACACTCGAGGAGGCGCACGACTTCCTGCCTTGGATCGATGCACATGCGGGGGAAATCCAAGCCACCGCCGAGAGCACCACGCGCCACGGCAAACTGCTGCAGATCCAGACGCGCCCCATCCACAACCGCGTTCTGGTGGAGTTCATCTACGACACCGCCGAGGCCGCCGGCCAGAACATGGTGACGATCGCCACCGACGCCGCGTGCAGATGGATCATGGAGCGGTGCGGATCGCGCAAGCCGTTGCGCTACCTTTTGGAGAGCAACTTCAGTGGAGACAAAAACCCCACCCAGAGGACGATGATGGAGGGCCGCGGCCACCACGTCATCTGCAGCTTCTCCGTGCCGGATCGCCTGCTGCGCAAGCTGCTGCGCGTCAGCGTGGACGACATCGTGTGCCGCATCACCGACAAGCAGCTCGGCTCGCAAATGGCCGGCGTGTTCGGCCTGAACCTGCACGTCTCCAACGCTCTCGCCGCCTCGTACCTCGCGCTAGGCCAGGATGTCGCCTGCGTGGCCGAGAACTGCGTCGGCACCACCACCTACGAGAAACAGGGCGACAACCTTTATGCCACGCTCAGCATGCCGTCCATCACAGTGGGAACGGTCGGTGGCGCCACGCGGCTCAAGCAGCAACGCCGCAACCTAGAGCTTTTGGAATGCACCGGGGAGAAGAGTTCACGCAAACTGGCGGAGATCATCTGCGCCTCCGCCCTTGCGCTGGAAATCTCGCTGACCGGCGCCCTTGTCAGCAACGAGTTCGCGAGTTCCCATGCCGAGTTTGGGAGGTAACCACACATCGGCCTTCCAGGAACTGCTCAAGAATGCGGATCTCAGGGAGGAATTTGCCCATCTTCGCGAACCGCCGCGCGGCAGGATCCGGCTGTTTCACGCCCTGTTCGGGCTGTTCGGCACGACGCTGTTCAACCTTTGGTGCCGGCTCACAACACACGGCCGTGAGAATCTGCCCGAGCCACCGTTCATGGTCTGCAGCAACCACAGCAGCCACATGGACAGTGCCGCGCTGATGTACGCCAGCGGGATGGATTTCAACCGCTTTGGAATGGTCGCCGCGAAAGACTATTTTTTCGAAAACGAGAAACGCAAGAATTCCCTGCCGCTGATGATGAACCTCATCCCTGCCGATCGGAAATCCAACCGGCAGACCATCGCACGGCTGATGGCAGCCTGCCGGGAGTTTCTGCAACCGGGAGACCGTGCCATCATCATCTACCCCGAGGGCACGCGCTCGCTCAACGGGGAAATGGCGCCGCTGAAAAAAGGCCCCGCAATGATTGCCAGCGAACTGAACATCCCCATCGTACCCGCCTACATGCACGGCACGTTTGCCTCGCTGCCCAAGTTCGGAAAGTTCCCAAAGCCAAAGCGAATCAGCGTTTACTTTGGAGAGCCCATCCATCCGCAACGCCTGGCCAAGCGGGACGAAACCAGTCGGCTGATTTACACCGAACTTACCAACGAACTGGCCAAGTGCATCCGCGCACTTTACGATCAACATCATGGCCGCTGAAATACGACACATGAAATGGTGGGGCTGGGGCCACGAGGACATGGCCTTCGATGACTCGAACAAGCCCGGACTTTGGCCTTACCTTGAGAACGAGCTGAAGATCAAGGAGATTGAGTGGACCCGGCCGGTGGCGTTTGAGGACATCGACCTTCCGGAACATACAACGAACGAGGCATTCCTAGGCGCAATCCGGGGCGTACTCGATGAAGGCCAGGTTGCCGATGACAAAAAGACGCGGCTCATCCACGCCGCCGGCAAGAGTTTTCGGGACCTGTGGCTGCTGAGGCACGGCATCGTCAAGCATGCCCCCGACTGCGTTGTGTTCCCCGAAAGCGAGGAAGATGTCGCCGCCATCGTTCACGCCGCGGACGAGCATGGCGCGGTGTTGATCCCGTTCGGCGGCGGCTCAAACATCGTCGGCTGCCTCGAACCGCGCGATCGCGATGGCCGCATGGTCGTCAGCCTGGATATGTGCCGCATGCATCAGGTGCTAGAGGTCGATCAACATTCGCTCACTGCGTGCATCCAGCCCGGCGTGTACGGCCAGCATCTTGAAGATCAGCTCGCCGAACACGGCGTCACGCTTGGCCACTTCCCGGACTCCTTTTTGCACAGCACCCTGGGTGGCTGGGTGGCGACACGGTCCGCCGGGATGCAGAGCGACATTTACGGCAAAATTGAGGACATGGTCATCAGCCTGCGAATGGTCACACCCGGCGGGACCATCGTCACCCGCACCGTGCCCAAGAGCAGCAACGGCATCGACGTGCGCCACCTCTGCATCGGCAGCGAAGGCATCCTGGGCGTCATCACCGAGATTGTCGTGCAGGTGCACCGCAAGCCGCTCCGCGAGGATTGGCACGGCTGGCTGTTCCCCGACTTTGAGAGTGGCGTCGACGCCATCCACGAGTGCCAGCGCCAAGGTTGCATGCCCATCGTCACCCGACTCAACGATCCAAAAAAGACCGCGCTGTCCTTTGCGTTCAAGCAGCCCAAGACCGGCCTCAAGGAAACCGTCGCCAAAGCCCTCAAGTGGTACATCGGCAGCGTGAAGGGAATCGACTTCGGCCGCTGCTGCCTGATGGTGGTCAAGTACGAGGGCGACCGTGCGGCGTTCCGCAACATGCGCCGGGGCGTTTCGGCCATCTACCGCAAACACCGCGGCGTGTGCCTCGGCCCGGAACCGGGCCGCTCGTTTGCCGAGGCCAAGTTCGACTTCCCGCATATGCGCGACTACGTGATGGACCGCAGCATCATGGCCGACGTCAGCGAAACAGCAACGACTTGGTCGAACCTGCTGCCCCTTTACGAACACAGTCTGGCCAACATCGACCGCGCCATTTGCGACACCGGCGTGGCGCCGTGGGTTGGCTGCCACATCAGCCACAGCTACCCAACTGGAGCAAGCCTCTATTTCACTTTTGGCTGCCTCCAGCGGGCAGGCCGCGAGATCGAGCAGTACCTCCACATCAAAAAGACCGCC
This sequence comes from Verrucomicrobiota bacterium, assembly GCA_036012205.1. Classification (GTDB taxonomy): domain Bacteria; phylum Verrucomicrobiota; class Verrucomicrobiia; order Limisphaerales; family UBA1096; genus UBA1096. Next base: position 8,112 of record DASCOW010000010.1, on the reverse strand, counting down.
GAGGATGCCTTCATGAAAAACGGTGGCACGCTCTCGCATCATCACGCCATCGGCACCGAGCATCTGCCGTGGGTGGAGGAGGACATTTCTCCAACCGGCCTTAAGGCAGTGCAGGCGGTCAAGGAGGGCCTCGATCCGCGCGACATCATGAACCCCGGCAAAATCATCCCGCCGGCCGATCCGCTCAAGGCATGGGGTCTCAGCGGGGAGGCCCTCAAGCAGTTCACCGGTTCCGGCCAATGAACTTCGCCGAGCAGACCGTCGCCATCACCGGCGCGTCCAGCGGCCTTGGCCTACACCTTGCCCGCCAACTTGCCACGCACGGCGCGCGGCTGGCCCTCATGGCCCGCGATGGAGAGCGGCTTCTGGAAGCCGCCGCCGGGCTCGGCAACAACACGCTCCTGTTCCCTGGTGACGTGACATCGGAGAACGACTGTAGGCAATTTATTGGTAAAATTATTGCCGAGCATGGTTCACTCGATCACCTCATCGCCAATGCCGGGCAAAGCATGTGGGCACGGTTTGAGGAGATCGAAAACCTAGAGCTGCTACGCCGCCTAGTTGAGGTCAATTATCTCGGCGTGGCCCATTGCATCCACGCGGCGCTGCCCGCGCTTAGAAAAAGCCGCGGGCAGGTCGTGGTTATCTCCTCCATCCAGGGCAAAGTCGGCGTGCCGTTCCACTCCGGCTACAGCGCCAGCAAACACGCGCTTGAGGGCCTGGTCGATACGCTGCGGTCTGAGCTGCATGGCACAGGCATCAACTTTTTGCAGGTCTACCCGGACTGGATTCGCGGCACCGGGATGCGCCAAAATGCCCTCGGCTCCGATGGCCAAGCGGTGGGCGATCGCAAGCATGACCACGGAGGGGCAGGGGAGACCGTTGACGAATGCGCCCGAGCCATTTTGCGGACCATGCCCAAGGGCCGGTCATCGCTCTACATTCCGCGAAAACTTCAGTATGTGTCTTGCCTGAAAATGTTCTTTCCCGGCCTTCTGCGATGGGGCATCCGCCGCCGACTCGACACCCAGAAATGAGAGTCTGACATGTCGCCAGATCGAGCCCGACTGCCCCGGCAGAGCTTTTACTCGCCGACACATTGAGCGCGGAGTAGCTTGACCAAGAGCAAACGACTCGAGACACGCATCCTCCGCAGGACAACCGGTACTGGGTACGGCACAATGTATCGCTGGAACGACGCGCAGGCGCACGCCTCGCCAGTGCCACTCGTGGGAGACTGCTTCCCCGGTCGGTCGATGGTTGGTCTCGACTGGACCGACCTGATCTGGGGCTTGGTTTCGTCCCACTGCCTCACCCGCCAGGAACCGGCGGCGGAGCGATCCACGCCCTGCACGTTGTGCCCCGGCCCAATCGCGTTGAGCCCGCGAGCGAATCTGGCCTTTCCCCCCGTTGGTAGGCACAATCCCTGCCTGTCAGGTGCGGGAGCCGCGCAGCGATATGCCAATTGCCCACGCGAGCGGAGGACAACAGGACGAAAACACCTGATTATGCGTAACAACAACCCGTGGCATCCGGGTTGCTTAAGAATGCGTTTACCAGTGACCAACCGCCTGTATTTTTTGACCGCGCTGTTTTCCCTTGCCGTCTTGGCCAAGGGCTCGGTGGTGATCAGCGAAATTCATTACAAGCCGGCCGACAAGACTTCCCCGGAGGAGTTTGTTGAAATTAGCAACCACAACCCGGCGCAGGTGAACCTGTCGGGTTGGCGCTTCACGCAGGGCATTGACTACACGTTCCCGGAGGGAACCGTGCTGGAGGCGGGCGGGTACCTGGTCTTGGCCGAACATCCCGCGACGCTGCAGGCGGTATTTTCCGTCGCGGCTCTTGGCCCGTACAGCGGACGCTTGGCCAACGACGGGGAGAGGCTGGTGCTGCGAGATCGGCAAAATGAGATTGTCGATGCGGTGGAGTACGGCGGCGAGTTTCCGTGGCCGGTGGGAAGCGAAGACGGCAGCTCGATCGAGCTGATCCACCCCGACCTCGACAACGGCCTCGGCGGAAGCTGGAGGCTCTCGACCGCTGAGGCAGAACAGGACGGAGCGCCTTGGGAAGAGCTCGTTTTCATCGACCACAACGATCGCAAGTGGCGCTACAAAAAAGGCACCTCGCCGCCGGCCGGGGGTGCCGCGTGGCGGGAGGCGGACTACAGCGAAAACGGCGACTGGAAAACCGGCCGCACCAGCATCGGCTACGGCGACAACGACGACCAAACACTCCTCGCTGACATGAGGAACAATTATTCCACCGTATACCTACGTCATCTATTTCTCGTGTCTGATCCTGATGCAGTTCGGGCATTGCAGCTGAAGCTCTATGTGGACGACGGCTGCATCGTCTGGATCAACGGCCGGGAAGTGGCCAGGCGGCATGTTGCTGGCGGCGCGATGGCGCACGACTCGACCAGCGGCGTCGCTGACCACGAGCGGGAGTGGGAACTCATCGACCTGCCCGACTCCGATTCCTTTCTGAAAAAAGGCGACAACGTCATCGCCATTCACGTGATCAACGCGACTCAGGGAAGCAGTGACCTGTCGATCGACGCAGTGCTGCTCGTCCCGCCCCGGCCCCCGACAACGGCCAGCCCGACGCCGGGTGAACGCAACTCCGTCTTCGCCACCAATCCCCCCCCGCAGATCCGTCAGGTCATCACCGCCCCCTGGCAGCCTGCCGCAGGACAGCCGTTCCAAGTCACCGCGAAAATCACGGATCCCAACGGAGTGGCGGCGGTGCAACTCCATTATCAAGCGGTGGCACCGGGCAGCTATCTCCCGGCCTATCTACCGCTGTCCCACTCGAGACTGCTCTCGGATGCCGACCAGTCGCTACCCGTCAACCCGGAGTTTGAGACTGCGGAAAATTGGCGAACACTCCCCATGCGCGACAACGGACGGGAGGGGGACACCGCCGCTGGCGACGGAGTCTATTCGGTGCGCGTTCCAGCGCAGGAAAACCGCACGCTGTTCCGGTACCGAATCACAGCCTCGGACGGAATGGTATCGGTGCGCGTTCCCCACCCGGACGATCCATCGCTGAACTTTGCGGCCTTCGTGTACGACGGCGTTCCGGCCTACAAGCCAACGAAGCGCACTGTTCATCCGGACGGGCTTGGCCATTCCTACCCGACGCAGATCATGAATGCGCTGCCGGTCTACACACTGATTACGCGCAAACGGGATTTTGACCAGTGCAACGCTTACAGTTCAGCTTACCAGATTCCCAAGTCCAAGGCCGACGCACGCAGCAAGTTCAACTGGGAGGGGGCATTCGTGTACGACGGCGTGGTGCACGACCACATCCGCTACCGGCTGCGACAGGCCAACGACCGCTATGGGGGAGGCGGGAAACGGTCGATGCGTTTCCGGTTCAACCGGGGGCATTACCTGCGGGCGAAAGACAACTACGGCCGAGAGTATCCGGCCAAGTGGCGCACGCTCAACACGGGGAAGATGTTCGATAACAAGCGCGTCGGGAACTTTGGTCTGACCGAAAGCGCCAATTCGCTTCTCTGGAACCTGGTCGGTGTGCCCGCGCCCCACACCCATTTCTTCCATTTCCGCGCTCTGACCAACACAACAGAAACCCCGTCGAATCCGAACGGCCAGTACACCGGCGACTTCTGGGGAATGCACCTTGCCATGGAGGATTATGATGCGCGGTTTTTGGAGACCCACCAGCTGGAGGACGGCAACCTGTACAAGCTGAAGGACGGGATATTTGATGGCAACAAGATCAAGCGCAACCAGGGTCGCCACGCCGTCACCGATGATCGGGACTTCCAAAATATCCGCCAGCAGCTCCGGCCGACGCGATCGGTGGACTGGCTGCGCTCGCACGTGAACTGGGATCTCTGGTATCGCTACCACACCATCTGCGAAGCCATCCGGCATTACGACTACTGGCCTCGCGACTCACATTCCAAGAACAGGGCTTGGTATTTCGAGCCCAGCACAGAGACGCCGCTAGGCCGTCTGGCCGTGCTGCCATGGGATGCCGATGCGTCTTGGGGGCCGAACTGGGGCCAGGGCATCGACTACCCGAAAAACGCCATTAATTCTGGAAATGCCACTGCTGCCTTCCGGCAGGAATATCGCAATTTCATCAGGGAGTTTCGCGATCTGGTCTGGAGGGAGGATGTCCTGAACCCCGTGATCGACCACATGGCCGCTCTCATCGGCGAAATCTCGATGGCGGACCGAGATCGCTGGCGCTCCGCCCCAAATGGTCGGGATTTCGGCGCGATGAAAACAAAAGTTAGGGACATGAAAAACTTTGCCTTCCGCGGCTGGTCCGGCAGCACGGGCCCCACCGTGCCGAGCGGCGGCCGGGCAGCCTATCTGGATCAACTGGCCAACGCCGAGGGGGACTCGACACGTATCCCACACACGCCGGTGGTCGCTTACAAGGGGCCCGACGGGCATCCGGTAAACGCCCTGTTTTTTGAATCGAGCCCCTTTGCCAACCGGCAGAATGCTGACACGTTCGCCTCGATACGGTGGCGCATCGCTGAGATGGATGCCGACTACGATCTCGCCGCACGGCCTGCCCGGCTGCCACTCTTCGAGTGGCGCGCCGCGTGGGACTCGGGCGAGTTGGCTGAGTTCGCCCAACGCGTCCACGTTCCGCCGTCCGCGATGGAGCCGGGCAAAACCTACCGCGTACGGGCGCGCTTCAAGGACAACACCGGCCGCACTAGTCATTGGTCGGCCCCAGTGGAGTTCGCCCCCTCCGCCCCGTCGATTCAGCCGCTCTGGGACGCTCTACGCATCACGGAAATCATGTATCACCCGGCTGGCAACCCGGATGCCGAGTTCATCGAGTTGCAGAATATCGGCTGGAGCAGCCTGACCTTGGCCGACCTGCGTTTGGCCGGCGGGGTGACTTACGATTTCGCGACAGCCGGCATCGGGCAACTGGTGGCCGGACAGCGGTTGGTCATCGCGAAGAACCCCGGGCTGATTCGGGCGATACCGGGAGGCAGGCAGGCAACCGTGCTTGGCCCGTGGAACGGCAAGCTGTCGAACAACGGCGAAGCCATCCGGCTGGAAACTGCATGGGGCGAAACGGTTTTCTCCGTCGCCTACAAGGGAAGCTGGCACCGCCAAACCGATGGCCAAGGACTGTCGCTTGTCCTGCGCAATCCCCACAGCGCCACGGCGGCGTGGTCATCAAAATCCGGCTGGATGCCCAGCCTGTTTCCCGGCGGCTCCCCAGGCAGGGGGGATAACGAGCTGGCCACGCTTGAACCTCCCCTGTGGATCAACGAAATAATGAGCGGCGACGACGGATGGATCGAGCTGTTCAACCCGGCTGGCCAAGAGGTGAACATCGGCGGCTGGTTCCTGAGCGACACGCCGACGCGCTTGGCCAAGTTTCGTCTCCCAACCAGCCTGACCATCCCTCCGGGTGGTTTTCTGCTTCTTGAGGCCAAGTGGCATTACGGACGGGCCGACGCTTCCGATCGCTTTGAAATCCCACCATTGGGCGGCTCACTGTTTCTCTCACAGATCAACAGTGGCTATTTGACCGGCTTGGGCGCAATGGCTAGCTTCGGCCCCTTTGAGGGCTCCGCGTCCCTTGGTCTGAAGCAGACTGAAGAGAACAACGGCATCATGGTGTCCCTCCCGATCCCCACCCCCGGCAAGCCCAACACTTCGCGGGCCGACAGCGACTCGGACGGACTGCCGGACGACTGGGAACTGGCGCACGGCCTCAAGCCGGAATCTGGCGGTGACGCCAGCGGCGACCCCGACAGGGACGGGCTCACCAACCTTCAGGAATACATCTGCGGCACAGATCCCCAGAAACAGGCTAGCCGGCTGGAGTTGGCCATGGTTCGCGACAACGTCCAGTTGGAGCTGCGCTTTCAGGCCCAACCCAACCGAACCTACGTCATCGAGTCGTGCGAACACCTCGGGCTCGGTGGATGGAACACAGTGCGCACGCTTGCCCCAAAAGCAAGCAGCGGCGAAGTGGTGGTGCGCGAACTCATCGAGAAGGCCCAGCCGGAACGCTACTTCCGGCTGCTGGTGATGCCGTAGACCGAGACAGTTGTTTTATGCGAGCTACCCACCCTACATCCCGACCTTGTTTTGCCGCGCTGGCGCTCCTGCTCGCCGCGCTTGGCCAAGCGCGGGTGAGCGGCGGGATCGTCGTTGAGGGAATCTCGGACAAGCAGGTCGCCAACGGCCCGGTCCGCATTCGTGTCAACAAAACCGGCAACGCCACGGCGGAACATCGCCTCAACGGTCAGCGCATCCCCGCCGGAATCTGGCTGGACGTAACCCGCGCCGGGTACCACGAACTGCGCTCGGTTGAGCGGCCGCTGGGCCCGGGAGAAGAGCTAGCCCACTTAGTTCGTTTCGTGATCCAGTCCGCGCGCGGCCAAACGGAATGGGCGCTGCCCCCGTGGACCCCACCACCACCGGTCGCCTCCGGCCTAGCGCTGGACTCGAACGCGGAAGGTGCCGTCCGGCTGGAACTGTTCATGCCGACCCGATTCCCAAGCGGGCTGCCAGTGCCCGTGGTTGCGATGGTGACGAATTCGCAAAACCGGCGCGTGAACTTCAACGGCCAATTCGAAGGCGAGACCCGCTTCGCGATGAAGCGGGGTGTCGGCTCCGGGTTGCTGTCATCGGGCCAGTCGAAAAAACATCTCTTCAAGGCCGGGTCACTGTCCGCGGACAAAACGGTGACCATCGACAATGCCGAGTGGCAGGCCGTGCATGGCGTCGTCCCGAAAACAACGACGTGGAAGAAGGACGCCAGAATGCATGTGACCTCCAACCTGACCATTGCAGAAGGAGTCACCCTCCTTATTCGGAGCGGTTGCGTCGTCAAGCTGGCGCCAAAGATCGAGGTAACCTTGCTTGGCAGACTCATCGTCGAGGGAACACGCGAGGCGCCGATCGTTTTTTGCCCGGAAACGCCGGACGCTCCCTGGGGCGGCTTCACACTGAGGGGCGACGCAGCGGCAACGGAGGCGAGCTGGATGTTCGTCACCGGCAGCGGAGGCAACCCGTGGTGGTTCGTGGCCAACAACATCTCCGGCACGCACCGAAACGAGCAGGCCGCATTTTTCCTCGGCGAGGGGGCTAAGGGAACGTTCTCGGACTGCTTTTTCATCGACAACGCCGGGCAGGCGTTCCACGGGGAGGCCTCCCAACTCACGCTGGACCGGTGCGTGGTGCAGCGGTGCCAAACCGTCGGCCAATTCAACGGCGGCACCGTGACAATCCGTGACAGTGCGTTGATTGATTTCCCGAGCGACAGCGACACCTTCGAGGACGGGGACAATGACGCGCTGTATTTCACCCTCGGCGAACACGAGATCACCGGCACACTCATCGGCTGGTGCAAGGATGACGGCATCGACGCCGGCGGGGATTCACCGGGCACGGTGCGCGTTTCCGGTTGCTGGATTGAGAGCTGCTTTCACGAGGGCCTCGCGTTGTCCGGCGCCGACAAGATCGTGCGCGTGCTCGACTCGGTCATCATCAACTGCGGGCAGGCTGTTGAGGTCGGGTACCTCTCGCCGAACGTCACGCTGGAGCGCTGCCTCCTCACCGGCAACGGGGTAGGGGCCCGATTCGGGGACAATTACAGCGGCGGTCACCTCGGTTTTCTGACCATGAGCGGCACCTTTTCCATTTTCAACCAACGCGATGTCTGGGGCATGAGCCGGGATTTGTGGGCGGAGAAAATTTCGCGGATGAAAATCGAGGGCAACCACCTTTCCCACCCGCACGATTCGTTTCCCGATAACCGGGCTTGGGAGCCTGCCGAGCATTCCGGGTTGCTCTCGCCCTTTTTGTCGCGATCCCCGTTTGTGCCCGGCGTTGGTTTCCTGGGATGGGATCGGCGCGTCGCCCCGGGCCGGATCACCATCGGCCTGGGCCGGCCAGCGGCCGAACCAGTGCAGATTCGTTTCAAGGTTCGTGCGGTGGATCAAAACGGGGACGACGGCAACGTGGTTGCGGATGGAAAACTTGAGTTTCAGGCCGGGGAAACGTCGAAGGAGATCTCGCTGCAAATCCCCGGCATCACGGAGACCGATTCCTTCAGGGTTGAATTATCAGACGCGGTGAACGGCGA
>DASCOW010000009.1:0-1170 GCA_036012205.1 Verrucomicrobiota bacterium | reverse complement strand
CGCCGGCCGTTCTCCCGCGCACTGTTTTCGGGGCCAACAACAGGCTCAACATCGCTTTCATCGGCATGGGCGGCCAGATACAGGGCCACGTCAACAACACTCTGCAACTCGGGCACAACGTCGTGGCGTTTTGTGACGTTGATCCCAACCAGATCGCTGGTTCCCAAAACCGGCACAAAGCCAAGGCCGGGAATGTCAAAGCCTATGCTGACTACCGTGAACTGCTTGAGAAGGAGAAAACGATCGACGCCGTGGTGATCGCCACGCCGGATCATTGGCATGCTCCGATCTGCACCGCGGCGATGAAGGCCAGTCGGCATGTGTACTGCGAAAAGCCGCTGACTCACACGATCGCCGAGTCGCGTGCGTTGCGGGAACTGTCCCAAACGTCAGGGGTCGTCACCCAGACTGGAAACCAGGGCAGCGCCTCGCCAAATCTTCGCCGGAGTATCGAGCTGATTCAATCCGGGCTGCTTGGGCAGATTTCCAATGTGCACGTCTGGCATCCTGCCCACGGTTGGCCCAACGGTGGTAAGCGCCCGGCCGGCGAGGATCCAGTGCCGTCGGGAATGAACTGGGATTTCTGGTGCGGCCCATCGCCGACTCGCCCTTACAAGGCCAGCATCTATCATCCAGCCAAATGGCGCGGTTGGTACGACTTTGGCAACGGATCCATCGGCGACTTTTGCTGCCACTCATTCAACATGCCGGTGCGTGCACTCAACCTCGGCTACCCGTCCCGGGTCGAAATCAGCAACGTACAAAAAGCCGGGCTTGAGACCTACGCCAAGGCCGTGACGCACACCTTTCATTTTGCCGCCGAGGGCCAACGCGCTGCGGTGAACCTGATCTACTACACCGGTGGCGTCGACATGCCACCCAAACACATCACCGACCCGCTTATTGGCACCTTCGGGAACATCCCCCGCGTCGGTGCCGTGGTCGAGGCGGAGCACGGGCTGCTCTCCTCCGGGCTTTGGAATTCACAGTGCTACGTCAAGCTGAAAGACGACAAAAAATTCGCGGGTCACGCCAAACATTCCGAGGCGAAAAAAGTCCCGCAACACCTCCCGCGTGTGAGGGGACATTTTCAGGAATGGACCGATGCGATCATCGAAAATGGAAAAACCTTTGCGCCATTTGAGATTGGCGGACACCTCACCGAGATCG
>DASCOW010000008.1:0-5466 GCA_036012205.1 Verrucomicrobiota bacterium | reverse complement strand
CTTTGTTCGGCGGATTGTTGCGCACTTCGGGGATCTGTGCGTTCAACGCCGGTTCGGCGATTTTGCATTCATCGATCTCGTCAACCCAGTGCGAGTTGCGTTTGCGGAAACCAACCAGCAGCTTCTTTGCCTTCCCGTTCCACTGGCTGCGGATGAGGATGCGATTGCGGTAGTTGAACGGCTGCGGACAGGCGACGACTGGCGTCACCTTGTCCTCCGAAAAACCGCCGACGCGTTCGAACAGCGCCGAGATCTGTTTCTGCTTCATCGCCAACTGCGCCTCGTACGCCATGTGCTGGTACTGGCAGCCTCCACAATCGCCAAAATAGCTGCACGCCGGCTCGATACGGCTTTCCACCGACTCGACAACGTTGATGAGGTTGGCGCGAGCGAAACTTTTCTTTACCTCGACGATCTCCGCCTCGACCGTTTCGCCCTCGATCACTAATGGCACGAACACCACAAACCCGTCCACACGCCCAACCCCCTCGCCACCAAACGCAATATCATCGATGCGCATCGTGATCCTTTGGCCAATTGCTGGTAGGGTGACTTCCTTTTTTGTGGTTGCGGTGTCGTTCAAAACGGTTTTGCGTCTGGCCAAGCGCCCGGGAGAAAGACCAAGGCCAAGGCACGTTACCCGCACCACCAGCCTGGCGAAAGGCTGTTGTGAAAAAAGCGGCCTACTTTTTGTGATGCCGTTCGTAGTGCTGCCGAAGCAGGTCGTCGCCAAAATCGTGTTTCAGGTCGCGCACGACGAAGTGAACGTGGTTGGCGCCGTTCTGCGTGTTGTCATACTCGATCAGGAAGTCAGGTGCCTGGATGCGGTAGTAGTGCCCCTGCCGAGGCTCGAGCGAGCCGGCCCATGCAAAGTGAATCTTGCTGAGGCTGACTCCTTCGAAATGATTGATCCCTTTGTTGGCCAGATCGGGGCGGTAGTTGCGGAGTTGTTCCCCGATTAATCCCAGAAGCTGGTCGGCCTGTTTTTTGTTCATTTCAGACGCGGCCAAGCCAAGCGGTTCGAGCTGCCGGGCCTTCCGGTCAGCTTTCGTGATGACGTCCGAAGGGGCCTTTGCGGCGACGATGGCCATCGCGCGTTGTTTCGCGTTCAGTCCCTTGGCCAAGGCGCGGGCGGTGTTCTCCTCTACGGCGAGCACTTGCAGCCCCTCGCGCGGGCCGTCGAGGATCTTGGCTGGGTTCGTGCCAAAAAAGGCCGGTGTCAATCCGCCGATGTGTCCGTCGACTACGGTGAAGTTCAGCGACAGATGATGCCCTTCAAACCGCCAACTCCAAGTGCCATCTACGCTTGGCTTGCCGAAGATGCTGATGAAGTACCACTTCGGATCGCGAGCAAACCGGCCCTTTTTCTCGAGATCGGCCAGCACCTGCTCGAGGCTCATGATCTGCGCCGTCTTCTGCAGTCCGCGTGCGCTCAGCACCGAGGCTAACAGCGAGTAGGCCATGTGCTGCTGCTCGATGGTCATCTCTCGGAACGACAGACCATGACGCGGGTGCATCTCCGTCGGGACGAAGTGCCAGCGAGTGCGGTTGGCATCGTCAAGTTTAAACATCGCCTTGGCTTTTTGCTCCAGCTTGAGCGTGGCGAGGAAGGCATTCGCTGCGTTAGCCATGTCTGCCGCAGCGGTCTGGTCAGGGTGGGCAATGGCTTGGGTTGAGAACGACAGAGTCAGCCCAAGGACGATGGATCGGATAATGTGCAAGGAGTGCATGCGCGGTAGTCGAAGTCATCCGGCTGAAAATGGCAATGCCAAAAAGTTTCGGTTTTCAGCGTCAGCAATTGAAAACTTGAAACTCTCCAGCTTTCTCTCAATAAAGTGCCTGGTCTTATGGAGTCTGTTTTTGTTGGTATCGAGATTGGAGGCACGAAGATTCAGGTGGTCACCGGCGATGCCAACGCATCGATCATCGCGCGTCAACGCTTCACCGCCGATCCGGCGAGGGGCGCAGAGGGAATTCGCGAGCAAATCGCCGACGCGATGATCAAAATCACCGAGCACCAACAAATCACTGCTGTCGGTGTTGGCTTCGGCGGGCCGTTCAATCGCGTGACTGGCCGGGCATGTTGTTCGCATCAAGTTGACGGTTGGGATGATTTCCCGCTCTGCGACTGGCTTTTAGAGCAGGCCGCCGGTGTGCCAGTGGCCATTGAGAACGACGGCAACACCGCCGCTCTCGGCGAGGCGCTTGCGGGGGCGGGGCAGGGGATGAATCCGGTATTTTACGTCACACTGGGCAGTGGGATCGGCGGTGGGTTGGTGATTGATGGCTCAATTTATCATGGGACATTGCCGACCGAGGCGGAGATCGGCCACGTGAGGATTAATCCAGTGGGTGAGACGCTGGAGTCGCGCTGTTCCGGTTGGGCTGTGGATCGACGGCTCCGCGAGTACGCTGCCGCCAATCCTGATTCCCCCTTGTCAAAGCGGCTTGATGGCGAAGGCGGCGAGGCGCGACATTTGGCCAAGGCGATGGCCGACGGTGACGCCGGGGCCAAGGCGATTTTTGACGGGACCTGCAGCGAACTTGCGTTTGGCCTGTCGCACGTTGTGCATCTGATCAACCCGGAGGCAATCATCCTCGGCGGTGGCCTGTCACAGATTGGTGAGCCGCTGCGCTTGGGCGTGGCGGCCGCGCTTGGGCTCACGATCATGGACGTGCTCAAGCCGGGACCAAGCGTGCGCCTGGCCAAGCTTGGTGAGGATGCCGTGCCGGTCGGCGCGCTGCTTTTGGCTTTGAATGCCGGGTGAATTCTGCGACGGTACGCCTCATGCGTGAATGGATCGTCAACTACATTGAATCCGAAAAGGCCGCACTCGATTCCATCCCGGTAGAGCAGGTCGAGTCGGTCATCCTCAAGTTTAAGGAAGCCCATGCCGAGAGTCGGAAGATTTTTGTGTTCGGTAACGGCGGTAGCGCCTCCAACGCGTCGCACTTCGCCACCGACTTGGGCAAGGGTTCGTCCGATGTGCTGAGCAAACGATTCAAGGTTTTGTCGCTCAACGACAACGTGAGCTGGATGACCGCCATCGGCAACGACTACTCGTACGAGGACGTCTATCTGCGCCAACTCGAAAACTACGGTCAAGCGGGCGACATCGTGCTGACGATGAGCGTGAGTGGCAGTTCGCCGAATCTCGTGAAGGCGTTTGAGTGGGCAAATGAAAACGGGCTGCACACCATCGCGCTCATTGGTGGCAAGCGCGGCAAGCTGGCCGACTTGGCCAAGGAGGCGATCGTGATCGATGACACCCACTACGGACGCGCCGAGGACTGCCAAATGGGCATTGCCCACATGCTCTGCTACGCCTTCATGGAGGTGGATGAACTGAAGGCATAGGCAAACCAATTTGAAAGAAAAAGGCCCGGCTGTTACCGGGCCTTTTTTTTATCTGTATGAAACTTACGCTCCCATATCGTCTTCGAAAGAGCCTTCGGCAACGGGGAAGCAGAGGTTGTCGCGCACGAACTGGATGCCCTCGATGGCGGTGGCATCCGCGTCGCGGTACGCGCTCTCGGTCTCGGCAATGAGCGGGGCAGTCTCGGTGCCCATGATCTTGTTGTAGCGTGCTGGGTAGCCGATGTTGATGAGCATCTCGACGTAGCGCACCATGTTTAAGTCGCCGCTGCCGAGGTCGGTGAATTGCATTGCACGGTTGTGCCAGTCACCGTCCATGCGCCGCAGTGGCACGCCGGGCCGGACGACGAAGTTTTTCCCGTGGCAGGCGTCCACGCGATCTCGCACGGCGGGGTGGGTGAAGCGCGTTTCCCAGTCTTCACCCTCCCAGCAGTGTGACGGATCGGCATTGACGCCGAGGCATTCGTCACCGTCGCAAATTTCGACGAGACGGCCGAACTCCTCCGCGCACATCGCGGCGGTGCCGGGATGAATTTCATGCGCGAGGTGGATGCCGAGGCTGTTGGCGTGCGCACGAATCTTGGCTGTCTTTTCAACGAACCGTTCCTCGCCGGCCTTGACGAGATCGAAGCCTGGCCCGGCCCAGAAACCCCAAGGGTAGCCGGTGGCCAATTCCCAACCGTGCGAGACACCCCAAAACATTGGCAGAATCTTCAGTCCAAGCTCGGCGCAGAGATCCATCATACGAAGAATGTACGCCTCGTACCACTGCTCGAGTTCCTCCGGGCTCTTATCCTGATTCGGGCCGTGAATGAACGGGTGGCCACTCTTTGTGCCTGTCCACGAACTGGTGTGTACCCAGAACGCGCAGTGGCCGCTCACGCCGTCTAGCTTGAGACCGTGTTTCTCGAATGTGTCGCGGATGTCCTGCGGGTTTTTAAACGCCTCGCCGGTGTCGCCATCCTCGAACATGTAGTGGCTGGGCTGTGCGCCTGCGGCTCCGGCTTCCTTGGCGAAGGAGAGGAAGCCCTCGAGCCCTTTGCCGCCGTGCTGTGCACCCTCGATACTGCTGTGATAAATCGGTTTTGCCATGATTTAATGGTGTTTTCTGTCAAAAGTTTCGTGTGAAACGGCCGAAACAGTAAGCGCAATGCCTCCCTTGATGCAATCATTTCCGCAGCGGGATCGCTGATTGATGCCAGTAGCCCGTGGCCACAGTATGGCTAGTCGTTCTCTCTGACCCAACGGGCAATCCGGCGGGACATTTCCTTTATCGGTTCGGTATCGCCGGTGGCGGTGGCAACAGCCACGATGTAGAGTTTGCTGCTGTCGGTGCGATCATCCACACAGGCCAAGTCCAGGGAATAGGTACTGATCCAGCCCCCTTTGTGGTAGAACTTGGCCTTGGGAAAAATATCCGTGGCAGTTTCGGCTACGATGCCGGTGGCGGTTCTCAATCCGTGCAGCCCTTTGCCGCCCTCGCGAATAAAGGACAACTGTTCCCCTGTTAGTTTGTACTGATCCTTTCTAGGCAAATGTTCATGGAACATAATTCGCCGCAGGCATTCAGCAAGCTCGCCAGTGGAGGTGCAGTTCCCCGACTTTGGGCTGAGCACGGAGTTACTTGCGTGGAGAGCCACGGCCCCGCGCTCCTTGGAATAGGATCTGCCCGACCATATATGCTCAAAAACCTTCCGCTTACCGTCCTGCGACTGCACGGTGATTCGCTGTGGTTCAGTTTGCGCATACAGATACGGTCGCGGACGCACATAGCCGCGCATCAGTGCCGAGTGGGGGAAGCCACGCTCCGAAACCAGAAAGTGCGTATTGATCCGATCCAGCCCCACCATTCGCAACAGCAGTGTATAGTCGGTGTTGGAGGAATGCCGAAAGACCTCGCTGATCATCTCGCGCATGGCCCGTGAACTGTCCAGTAACCATTCCCCTTCTTCTCTACGTTCAAAAGCGACGATGCTTTCAAACGGCATTGCCAGTTCATTCAACTGCTCCAGCGCCGCCAAAACAACGTACAGCTTGATGGTGCTTGCCGGCCAGAAGTTTACCGCACTCTCGCTGTCCTGATAATGATG
>DASCOW010000007.1:0-2566 GCA_036012205.1 Verrucomicrobiota bacterium | reverse complement strand
CGAGTTTTTCCACACAAACTGGACCGGGCGGGGTGGCGACGTCTCCTCCTCCACCTATAACGCCTGAGAATGAGCGACCCCGCACAGGCCCTGCGCGACTTCGAGCCGGACAACGAGTTTTTTATTGGTATCGACTCCGACGGCTGCGTGTTTGACTCGATGGAAATCAAACACAAGGAGTGCTTCGTGCCTATGTTTGTGAAGCACAACAATCTGCAGGCCGCCAGCAAATACGCCCGGCAAGTTTGGGAGTTCGTTAACCTCTACTCCAAAACACGCGGCACCAACCGATTCCATGCCCTCGTGCATGCGCTTGACCTGCTGCGCGAACGCCCTGAAGTGCTGGCCCGCAACGTCCAAATAGCAAGTTACCCCGCGCTCGACGAATGGATCGCGCGCGAAACCAAACTTGGCAATGCCACCCTTACCGCCGAGGTCGCGGGCGGCAACGATGGCCTTATCCAAGTGAAGCTGTGGTCGGACGCCGTCAATGAGCAAATCGCTGACATTGTCCGTGGCGTTCCGCCTTTCCCTCTCGTTCGCGAGTGCCTTGCCCAATCACTTGGGCACGCGGACATGATGGTCATCTCGCAAACCCCGTGCGACGCCCTCGATCGCGAGTGGGCCGAGCACGACTTGACCCAGTTCGCCAAGGTGATCGCTGGCCAGGAAATGGGAACGAAAACCGAGCATCTCCAACTCGCCACTGCCAAAAAGTATTCCGTCGAAAAGGTCCTGATGATCGGCGATGCGCCGGGTGACCACAAGGCAGCCAAAGCCAACGGCGTTCTGTTTTACCCGATCCTTCCCGGTCGTGAAGAGGCATCTTGGGAGCGGTTGCACGGCGAAGCGCTTGACCGCTTTTTCGCCGGCACTTACATCGGCAACTACGAGGATGAACTGTTCGCCGAGTTCGACACCAGTCTGCCTGAGCAACCAAGCTGGTAGTTTCTTGACACCGCCCCAATCTGGCCTGAGTTTCCTCCGAGCAAACGGAGAGTCCTTCGCATTTTGCCGAGTAATATGATCGCATCAAACGATTCCTTCAAGCCATCAAGTCAGGACCGGTTGCCCAACTCAAAACGGGTTTATGTCAACGGCACAATCCACCCGAGTGTCCGCGTGGCGTTTCGCGAAATTTCACAAAGTTCCACCAAGTCACTCAGCGGCGACCTCGAGGAAAACGCCCCGGTGCGCGTGTACGACACGAGCGGCCCGTGGGGCGATCCAGACTTTGACGGCAATGTCGCCAAGGGCCTCCCTGCCCTGCGGGAAAAATGGATCCGCAATCGCGGCGATGTCGAGGAATACGACGGCCGCGAAGCCAAGTCACTCGACAACGGCTACCTCTCAAGCGTCCACGCCAACCACGCCACCGAGCGCGACAAGCCCAATCGACTGACCGAGTTTCCCGGACTCGGACGCAAACCGCTCCGCGCCTCCACAGACCATCCGGTGACCCAACTTTGGTATGCGAGGCAGGGCATTATCACTCCGGAGATGGAGCACATAGCCATTCGAGAAAACATGGGCCTGGCCAAGCGCCCGGCCCCTACCCAAGCGCCGGCCAACTCGCTCGCCCACCAGCACCCAGGCAACCCGTGGGGCGCAAGCATTCCCGGTGAAATCACACCGGAATTCGTTCGCGACGAGGTAGCACGAGGCCGTGCCATCATCCCCGCGAACATCAACCACCCGGAGGCCGAACCGATGATCATCGGCCGCAACTTTCTCGTAAAAATCAACGCCAATATCGGCAACTCCGCCGTCGCGTCGAGCATCGAGGAAGAGGTCGAGAAAATGCGCTGGGCTACCAAATGGGGTGCCGACAACGTGATGGACCTTTCCACCGGCAAAAACATTCACGCCACCCGCGAATGGATCATCCGCAACTCCCCAGTCCCGATCGGCACCGTGCCAATTTATCAGGCGCTCGAGAAAGTGAACGGCAAAGCAGAGGACCTCACGTGGGAGGTTTTCCGTGACACACTCATCGAGCAGGCCGAGCAGGGGGTCGACTACTTCACCATTCATGCTGGAGTGCTACTTCGGTTCATCCCGCTCACCGCCAAGCGCATGACCGGCATCGTGAGCCGAGGTGGGTCCATCATGGCCAAATGGTGCCTCGCACATCACACCGAGAGTTTTCTCTACACACATTGGGATGACATCTGCAAAATATGCGCTACTTACGACGTCAGTTTCAGCATCGGCGATGGGCTACGACCCGGCTCCATTGCCGACGCCAACGACGAAGCACAATTTGCCGAGCTCAAGGTGCAGGGTGACCTGACCCGGCGCGCGTGGGAGCTTGGCGTGCAGGTGATGAATGAAGGCCCAGGGCATGTACCAATGCACATGATTCAAGACAACATGACCAAGCAACTAGAGTGGTGTGACGAAGCGCCATTCTACACGCTTGGCCCTCTTACAACCGACATCGCCCCGGGCTACGACCACATCACCAGCGGCATCGGCGCCGCGATGATCGGCTGGTACGGCTGTGCGATGCTCTGCTACGTCACGCCCAAGGAACACCTTGGCCTACCGAACAAGCAGGATGTAA
>DASCOW010000006.1:0-2835 GCA_036012205.1 Verrucomicrobiota bacterium | reverse complement strand
TCGAATGCGGCCTCGATGCCGCTCACAAGTTTCTCTATCTCGTTGGCGCGCGAGTAGTCGGCCGGGGTTTCCCGGGTGCCGCGCGTGGTTTCCATGATCATTACGTCGGCCTGCACCTCGGCGAACCGGGCTGCCTTCAGGATGGTTTGGTCGTGAAGGCAGACGTCGCCGGTGTAAAGGAGGGTCTCCTTTTTGCCGCGCACCATGATTCCGGCCGAGCCGAGCGCGTGGCCGGCGTCGTGAAACTCAAGGGTCGGGGAGACCTGCCCCCGGGCGGCCTTCTCGAATGCGCCCCACTCGATCTCGCGGTTGTAGCGGTAGCCCTGAAACAGCGGCGCGAGTTCGTCCACCTCGCGGTGGGAGTAGAGCGGGTACTCGGCGATGCCTTGTTCCTCGGCTTGCCGTTTCATCACGTTGACCGAGTTGTGCAGTACGCGCTCAACGATGAAGTAGCTTAGTTCGGTCATCATCACATGGGCGCGTGGGAAATGTCGCAACGCCACCGGCAGCGAGCCAACATGGTCGTGGTGACAATGCGTGATGGCGATGGCGTCGACGGGTCGTTCGCGGATGGCGTCATACGACGGCAACGCTGCGAAGCCTTCGCGCTTGGGATGGCTGCCGGCATCCATCAGAAGGCCGTGCCCGTCCATCTCCACGTGCCACGCGCTGGCGCCGATGCCGGGTCCGGGGTTCAGATCACAGAGTTTCACAGGAATAGGAGTTCATCCGCCGACTTAATACTGTACCACACATTCTGAAAATCGTTTCGAGTTCTCTCTCGCGAAGGGAGAAGTTGGTCGCCGGCCGGAGGAGGGAGAGTTTCTGAATGTTTTCTGCTAAGTTCACACACTGTTTGTTTTCGGTCTAAAAAACGCTTCAACCGTTGCCGGCGCGGCGGCGTTTGTTGAGCAGTGCGTTGTAGGCGTGGAATGAGTCGGGATGCACGGGTTGTTTCTTGAGCAGGGTTTTGCGGAGCTTGAACTGCATCACATCAAGCACGGCGGCTTCGAGATCGCGCTCCGCCAGTTCGAGCACGTCCAGCGCTGCAGTGTAGGGTCGGTTCGGTTCGCAGAAATCAGCAACGAACAGCAGTTGGTCAAGTGGTCCCATTTCTGCCGCACCCGTGGAGTGGCAGCGCATGGCTTTGAATACGATTTCGTCGTCCACGCCAAACTGCTCTGCAGCGATGAACGGTGCCATCTTGCCGTGCAGCAGGCCGGGGGTTTGTTGCTCATGTTCGTCCGCTTCCAGCCCGTTGCGCCTGGCCATGGCGAGCAACTCGTCACCGGTGCATTCCTTGGCACAGTCATGCAGCAGCGCGGCCAGTTCACTCTGGTCGGTATCGATGCCGTGCTGTTTGGCCAACGCCACCGCGGTTTCCCGTACGCCCATTACATGTCGATAACGTGCGGGAGACAGTTGCTCACTTAAATAAGCATCAATGCTCTCAATTTGGTCGGGGTCGTTTGCCATGGCAGGGCAGGGGGACTTGGTCTGGCCAAGTGCAGGCGGGAGCAAGCCTGAATCCGACTCGACTGTCACTACAAAACGTCCGCCATGCGGATACAGTTTTTAGTTTCACTCTCACCCGGTTTTGCGCAGAGTCGGTCAACGTTTTATGTCACTCACCGCGATACAAATGGACCGGCGCGATGCATTACGCACGTTTGCGTTGGCTGCGGTTTGTCCCGGAGCTTGTGGGCTTGGCCCGGGCCGGTGGTTTGTTTCCGCTGTTCAGGCTGGCAAGACGGCCGTGTTCCGGATGAGATTCGATGATTTTCCGCAGCTCACGAAGTCGTATGGTTCAGTGCGACTGTACGTCCCTGGCATCCCGTCCTCGAACAGCCAGATCGTGGTAACCCGCATGCCGGGCAACCAGTTTTACGCCGTGACAGCCAAGTGCACACACAAGAACGTCGCTGTGAATGCGTTCAAGAAGGGGGTGGGCCTGCGTTGTTCGGCGCACGGCTCCCAGTTCGAGGCCAATGGCAAGGTGGCGAAAGGCCCGGCGCGCAGTTCGCTCAAGTCGTACAAGACGATCTACAATGGGAGCGATGCTGTCAGTGTTGAGTTTCCGAACCTCGGTTACTCAGTGGACATGGAGTTGGTTGAAGGCGGCGCAGGCGAACGCGTGAAGCTGGAGGTTGAGACGCTCTCCGGGATGGACTACTCGGTGCACCTCCGCAGAGAGGTGAGCGGCGGTGAGTCAGAGCTAGCGAACTTTTCCCTTACGCCGAGTGGTTCGCTCAGTCGAACCAGTGTGGCCGGTAATGGCAACACAATGAGCCTCTACATTGCGCCGACGCAGAACGCCGGCTTCATCATGATCATGCGCGAATAGTGACGATTCTTTTTTGCAGTGGGCGTAACTTGGAGAATCAGCATTGTGTATATCTCCGTGACGAAGCGCCGAAACGGCGCCAATTTAAAACAGGAACAATGAAAAAAACTCTATTCACACTGTTGGGCTTGGCCATGGCGTTGACCGTTGGTCAAGCGGCAAAAATCGACAGAGCCCACATCGCCGAGGATGCCAAGTTTATGGCTCACTTGGATTTGGACGCCTTTCGGGCCTCGAAGATAGGCAAGACCATTCTCGAGAAAATCCGCAAGGAAGAAGGGGAGAAACTTGACGCCATGATTGAGATCTATGGCTTTGATCCGTTCACAGCCATCCACGGGGCCACTCTGTCTGGCAACGGGGAGGATGAAGATGCCATTCTCGTCCTGAAGCACGAGGCGGACAACGCCAAGCTTCTGGCTTTCATGAAACTGAACGAGCATTACCGAAAAACCGAGCACGGCAAACACGAGATTCACGGCGCTGGCGAC
>DASCOW010000005.1:0-2129 GCA_036012205.1 Verrucomicrobiota bacterium | reverse complement strand
CCAATATTTCAAAAAGCAGATCGATTGCTTGGCGGGCGAATCGGGTGGGGATGTGCTGCCGCACCTTACGCCCCGCGAGCATCAAGTGATGACGCACCTTTGCCGAGGTGCACTGGACAAGGAAATTGCCGAGTGGCTCGGCATCAGCTCATGGACGGTACACAATCATCTGAAGAACATTTACGAAAAACTGGGTGTTCAAAACCGGACTGAGGCCGTGATGGAATATTTGCAGAAGTAGTATGGCACTGTTTGATCCCCAAAATTGGTTATTCGGGCCGCTGCTGTTCCGTGTCAGCCTTTGCCTTCGTTAGCAGCGATGAGATTATGATTCCCCAACTGGCTCAATTGCTCGCCCCGGAGGAGGTGCAGCGAGTCCATGAGGCGTCGCTCGAGATTCTCGACCAAGTCGGTCTCGAGGTGAACAACCTGCGTGCGCGTGATCGATTTCGCGAGCACGGCTGCCGGGTTGACAATGCAACCGAACGGGTGACTTTCCCGCCCGCAGTGATTGAGGAGTGTCTAAAGTCGATTCCCCCCAAGTTTACGTTTTACGCTCAGGATCCTGAGTTTGACCGGGTGATTCCCGATCAGGCGCCGCTGGTTATCACCGCCAGTTCGGCCCCGAATATCATCGATCCAGTCACCGGCGAGCAGCGTTTTTCCACCTCGGAGGATATTGCCCGCATCGCCCGGTTGATCGATGGGTTGCCCGCGATCGATCTGTTCTCGGTCTCGGTGCTGGCCTCGGATGCACCGGCCGGCCAATACAGCTTGTCCCGGTTTTACACCGCGCTGAAGCATTGTCGTAAACCGGTCCGTGGCAGTGGTGATCCGGGAATCGACTGCGAGTCGATCCTGCAATTGGTCTACGCCATCGCCGGTAGCGAGGCGGCGTACAAGGAACGGCCGTTCATCACTCACCATTACTGCCCGGTCATCTCGCCGCTGAAGATGGACGAGAACTCGACCGAGTTGCTGATGTTTTACACCGAGCAGGGACTGCCCAGTCACCCGACCGTTGTGCCCAATGCCGGTCTGACTTCGCCCATGACACTGGCCTCGACACTGGCGCAGGGCAATGCGGAGTTTCTTGCACTGGCTGCCCTCATGCAGATGACACGGCCCGGAGCACCGTTGATTTACAGTTCCCTCTCGACAGTGGGTGACATGCGCTCGGGCGCCTACGCGCCAGGTGCCGTCGAGTGCGGGATGCTGAACATGGCCCACTCGCAAATGGCCAAGTTTTACAATGCGCCTTGCAGCGGCTACATCGGCCTGACCAACTCCAAGCTCAACGACGCTCAGGCCGGCTACGAAAAGGCCCTCTCCTGCATGGGCGGGATGCTTGGCGGGATGCATGTGCTGCAGTTCGCAGGTCTGATCGACGCGCTCATGGCGTTCGACTACGGCATGGCGGTGGTGGACAACGAGATCGCTCTAATGCTCAAGCGGGTGGTTCGCGGCATGGAGGTTTCGGAGGATAACCTTGCGCTGGCCGAGATCGCCGAAGAGGGGCCGGGCGGCATGTTTGTGGCCACTGACCGCACGCTGGAACTGATGGCCTCCACTGCGTTGATGCCGGATGTGGCAGACCGCGACACCCGGCAAATATGGACCGAGAACGGAGGGCTAGACACTGCGGGACGCGCCCTTCAAAAAGCACGTGAAATCTTGGCTGAGGATAGGGAAACCCTCTTTTCGGAGGATGTCGAGAAGCGCGTCCGGAGCCAGTTTAAGGGCATGGTTGATGGCGATTTCACAATGCCCGAGGGGTGGTGATTTTTTGTACGATGCCTGACACTGATTCCAACCGGCCAGACTACGCGGCAATGAACCAGTTGCTTTTTGAGGGCAAAGCGCCCGAGGTGCAGCGACTCACCGAGGACGCGGTCGCCGCTGGATGCGATGTTCGTGAGGTGCTCAATGACGGCCTGATAGCCGGCATGAATGTTGTCGGAGAAGACTTCAAGCGCAACCGGGTTTATCTGCCGGAAGTGGTGCTGGCTGCGCGTGCGATGAAGGCCGGCATGGGGATACTCAACCCGCTGCTCACCGCCCAGCAGGGCGAGGGCGACTTGATTGGCACACTGGTGATGGGTACGGTCAAGGGCGACTTGCATGACATC
>DASCOW010000004.1:0-3699 GCA_036012205.1 Verrucomicrobiota bacterium | reverse complement strand
CACCTCAATGTCGAACAGGATGAACAGCATCGCCACGAGATAAAATTTCACCGATAGGCGTGATTTGCCGTCGCCGACCGGCAGCATGCCGCACTCGTATGGGGTGTCCTTGATCGGCTTGTGGCGGCCAAGCGCCCTGGCTTTGCGTGCACCGAAATACCAGCCGGCGAGTTTCGAAGCGAACATGGTGCCGACCGCGAAAGCGATCACCACCAGCGCGAGGAACAGTACGCCTAAGTACTGCGCTTGTTGATACTGGAATAATTGCGAATCAGTGCCGGCTTCGGCCAAAATCATGTGCGGAATCTACGGACGCACCTCGTTCGGCGCAAGGTCAAACCCGCTTGTTGAAGCGCTTGGCTGGCGCTAGAGTGCGGTGACCGATTAAGCCATGGCGGCTCTACTTTCGTTTCTCCCAATCCTGGTTGTTGGTGTTCTGCTGGTGGGCTTTCGTTTGCCGGCCAGCCGGGCGATGCCGGTTTCGTATCTCGTGGTGGCTGGGTTGGCGTTGTTTATCTGGCAGGTGCCGGGCGTGCAGGTGGCGGCCGCCTCAGTGAAGGGACTGATGGTCACGGTTCAATTGCTGTATATCATCTTCGGTGCCATTCTGTTGCTCAACACGCTTAAGCATAGCGGGGCGCTGGCGGTGATAAGGAATGGGTTTACGAACATCTCGCCGGATCGGCGCGTGCAGGTGATTCTTATTGCCTGGCTGTTTGGCGCGTTCATTGAGGGGGCGGCTGGTTTCGGGTCGCCGGCGGCAGTGACGGTACCGTTGATGGTCGGGCTAGGTTTTCCCGCGATGGCGGCGGTGGTGGCGGGGATGATCATCCAAAGCACGCCGGTATCGTTTGGTGCCGTCGGCACGCCAATCCTCGTGGGTGTGAACAAAGGGTTGGCTGGTGACGAGTCGGTACGTACGGCGGTCACCGACATGGGTTTTGAGCAGTGGGACGGTTTCCTTGCCTTTGTTGGATTCAAAGTTGCGCTGTTGCACGCCGTGGTCGGCACGATGATACCACTTCTATTGGTCGTGTTTATGACTCGGTTCTTCGGCAAAAACAAATCGGTTCGAGAAGGATTGGAGGTTTGGCCGTTTGCTTTATTTGCCTCGATTGCATTGACCCTGCCTTACGTGTTGGTTGCCAAGTTTCTTGGACCGGAATTTCCGTCTTTGCTCGGAGCGTTGATCGGCTTGGCCACGGTTGTAGCGGTTGTCAAGCGAGGTTGGCTCGTGCCCAAGGGCGAGCCGTGGAACTTCTTGCCGCGCTCCGAATGGGAGAGTGGCTGGATCGGCGCGGTGGAGGTCGATTTGAAATCCGCCCAAGCCGGGGAGTCTGCGAAGATTGGTGCGTTTGCCGCCTGGTTGCCTTATGCACTTGTGGCGGGGTTGTTGGTTGTTTCACGGTTAAGTTCACTGCAGTTTGCCGGCTGGCTTAAGAGTGTCGAGTTGAAGTGGGCCGGTATCTTTGGGACGAGCATCGATGCTTCACTGCAGCCGTTGTATTTGCCTGGTACGGTGTTCATCGTTGTGTCGCTGATTGCCGTTGTACTGCATCGAATGAACGGAGCGGGCGTGACCGCGGCGTGGGGTGAGTCGCTCAAGACGACGGCCAAGGCATCGGTTGCAGTGGTGTTTACCGTGCCGATGGTGCAGGTGTTTTTGAACACCGGTGATGGCTTGGCCGGATACGAGAAAATGCCGATCGCCCTGGCCAATGGCGTGGTCACGCTGGGCGGCGGGGCGTATCCGTTGCTGGCTCCGGTGGTCGGTGGCTTTGGCGCTTTCGTGGCTGGGAGTAACACAATCAGCAACATGATGTTCTCGCTGTTCCAGTTTGAGGTCGGTGTCAAGATCGGGTTCGATGCGACGTGGATGGTGGCGCTGCAGGCGGTCGGTGGTGCAGCGGGCAATGTCATCTGCGTGCACAACGTGGTGGCTGCCTCCGCGGTGGTCGGCCTGACCGGCAGGGAGGGGGATGTCATCCGCAAGACGCTACTCGTCTTCGCCTACTACTCCCTTACCGCCGGGGCGGTCGGCTATGTGTTCCTCAAGCTTGGCCTGTTTACACCCGGTGGTTAACAGATCGTCGGTTTCCTGTTGGTGCGCTTCTTCAAGTGCTGGAGAGATTAAAATAGTGTGCAGGCGGTTTTAATACGAAAAATCAAAGTTAATGATTTTTAATGGTCATTTCATTTTTAGTTAATCCTCGCCCGATAGTTTCCCTCACGTGATGTTTCTACGCTTCAAGCAAAACGATATCCCTGACGGTTAACCTGGGCCAGAGCAGTCGCCAGGTTTCCAAGCTTGTTCTGATTGACTGACAACAACGTGCATCACACATTGAAATGAATACGGAAGTAGCAACAAGCCCGTCGTGCGCCATTGTAAACCGGCGAGATGTTGTTGTGCCTTTTCGGAATCTCGAACGGACAGGAAACGAGTCTCATTCCGATTTTAAAAAGAGAAGCTTGACCAACCGAATTTGAGTGACGTCCACGCGAAATGCTTTCTACTCACACATTTTTTGCTTGATCAAGCGGTGAAACAAACTAAGTTATGTTCCGCTCTGAGAGGGTCGTGGGTGGCATCCGCTATGCTAAGACGCTGCAATGAATTGAGATGAGGAATAAGATCAGAAAGACCGTGACGGTCATGGGTCTTGGGGTGCTTCTTCACTCGTTGCCTTCGGTGCGAACCCGGGCCGAGGATCGTGTTGATTACAAGTATGAGGACTATAGCGAGGAAAAGGGCCGCATTCGGATTCGCACGCACTCGCTGTTGTTTGAGAAAGATCTGATTCCCGACGTGACGCTGCAGGGTGCGTTGGTTTACGACGGTATCTCCGGGGCGACACCGACCGGTGCCCCGTCCATGCCCGGCGAGGATGAAGTGGCCACGACGGAGATTCATGACATTCGGCGTGCCGGTTTTGTGGCGGCGAACATTCGTCGTGGCCGGCATGCGTTCGCACCGCAGTTGGCGTACAGCGAGGAGGTGGATTACACTTCCGTTGGATTGTCCTTTCAGGACTCGCTAGATTTCAACGAAAAGAACACAACCCTGGCCCTTGGCGTGTCGCACGACTTCGACCGGATCATCCCCAGCGCCGGGACGCTGCTCCGGGTGAAGGAGGAAAAGGACAACTCGCAGTTGCTCGTGGGCGTCACGCAGTTGCTCGGGCCTAGGACGGTGCTGACAGCAAATCTGACCCTTGGTTATACCTCAGGCTATATGGCCGACCCGTACAAAGGCGTGCTGTTTGACGACCATTATTCGCCCAGCAGCGAGGAGCAGGCGTTTCTCGGGCAGTTCATGTCGGCACAGGATATTGACTCGATGTTTGCCTATACTCCGGGCGACCCGTACGCCTTGTTTCCGGAGAAAAGGCCCCAGCACAAGCGGCGGCAGGTTGGGCTGTTGTCTCTAACCCATCATGTGGATGAATTGAGGGGCAGCGCGGAGGCTGCCTACCGTTACTATCACGATTCGTTTGACATAGATGCCCACACGCTGTCGCTGTCGTGGCTGCAACGGATCGGCGAGTCGGTCATTCTGACTCCCAGTTTACGGTACTATACCCAGTCGGCTGCTTCCTTTTACGGGGCACGGTTTGATACGGGGAGCCCGCAGCAGCATCCGGAGAGGACACCGGCCCACTACTCCTCGGATTTCCGGTTGTCGGATTTGGACTCGCT
>DASCOW010000003.1:0-2942 GCA_036012205.1 Verrucomicrobiota bacterium | reverse complement strand
GATGCGACACTCTATTGGTTGGCGAAAATGATCCACGCCGGGGAGGATCCCCGGTTCATAGCTCGTCGGATTGTCATTCATGCTGCCGAGGATGTTGGCTTGGCCGACCCGATGGCACTGGTACTGGCCAACGCAGCGTTTCAGGCTGCCGAGTTTATCGGTTGGCCTGAAGCGCGAATCCCAATCGCAGAAGCAGCCATCTACATTGCCGGAGCGCACAAGAGCAACAGCGTCATCAAGGCAATCGACGCTGCGCTGACCGATGTCCGCTCCGGCAAAACAATTCCCGTCCCAATCCATCTCAAGGATTCACATTACTCAGGCGCAAAAAAACTTGGCCACGGCGAAGAGTACCGGTACTCACACGATTTTCCAGGGCACTTTGTCGCGCAGGATTACCTCGGAGCCAAGCGGCGCTACTACGAGCCGACCGATCAGGGAGTGGAAAAGAAAATCAAAGCGCGGGTTGATTATTGGCGGGAGCATTTTGCAAAGTTAAACAATGAGCAGAACAAAGCAGAGAACTGACTCGCTCAAGGCCAAGCGCTTGACACGCCGGAAGGCGCGCTTAGCCATCGCAAGCTTGAGTCTTGACCAAGCGACGAGAGACTCGGAAGCCGTTTGCCGATTGATCTTGGAGTCGCCCGACTGGCAAGTTGCTGCCCAAGTGATGTTGTATATGCCCCTGGCCGGTGAACTGGACGTTAAACCACTGGTTTCTAATGGGTTGAAAACTGGTAAAAGAGTGGCTCTGCCCAAATATTCTGCTGAAAATAACTGTTATGAAGCTTGCGTGATCACCAACTTGGGCGACGTTGTGCTGGGTAATTTCAACGTGCTCGAGCCCCCCGTTGACAGCCTCAAAATGGACACGAAGCAACTCGACTTAGCGATTGTTCCCGGGGTAGCCTTTGACGGCCGTGGTGGCAGACTGGGCCGTGGTGAGGGTTTTTTTGATCGATTGCTGATCGACATCTCCGCCAAAAAATGCGGCGTCTGCTTCGAACAGCAACTCTGCCACAATGTGCCGGTGGAGCGGCACGATGTCAAAATGGACATGATTGCCACACCCAGCGGTTGGTTAAATCCTCCACCTGCTTGATAATCAATGCATAATTTGGCGGCAGCAGAGCCTTGGTTGATAGGCGGCATGGCAGTAGTCATGATCGTTGCCTTGATCTGGATTCGGAAGGATCAAAAACGACAGATCCGCCGCGCACTGCAAAGCACCGAATCCTCCCTCAAGGAACACTCCCGACGCGAAGCCGAGGTACTGACCCGAAGCGCGCGAATGCTCACCCGCGAGGAGAATGAGCGACTTCGTGTTGAAATCGAGAATGCCATTGGAGCTGAAAGCGAGGAGATTCGCCAACGAGAAAAACGCCTTGAGGAACGGGAGTCGCTACTGGATCGCCAACTTCAATCGTTGCTCGAGAATGAAAAGCAACTGAACCAAAAACAGACAACACTCCGTCGGCTTGAATCCGAACTCGCAGAAAAACAGGAATCGGCTGAACAGTTGATCGAAAAGCACAGGCGGGAACTGGGAGAAATCAGCGGGTTAAGTCCCGATGACGCGCAGGAGCGTCTTTTCGAGATCATCGGCGACGAAACCAAAATGGAGGCGAGTCAAGTTTCCAAGTCCATCGTTGATGGTGCCAAGGATCATGCAGAGGAACAGGCTCGGAGAATCATCGGTTTGGCGATTCAACGGTACGCCGGCGAGCACACTTACGAGGCCACAACGGCGACAATCTCCCTTAACGGCGACGAGGAAATCAAGGGGCGCATCATTGGTCGGGAAGGGCGCAACGTGCGCGCCTTCGAGGCGGCCACCGGTGTCACAGTGCTGATCGATGACACACCCAACACCGTTGTACTTTCAGGGTTCGACCCCATCAAACGTGAGATCGCCCCGGAATCGATGGCACGGCTTGTAAAGGACGGCCGGATTCACCCAACCCGCATCGAGGAGGTCGTCTCCAAAGTCGCGGAGGAAAACGACTACAACTTGGCCAATGTCGGCGAAGAGGCAGCGCAAAAAGCCGGTGTCGGCACGCTCAGCCAGGACGTGCTGTCTCTGCTTGGCAAACTCCGCTACCGGAGCAGTTACTCGCAGAATGTTCTGGCGCACTCCGTCGAGGTTGCTCACCTGACTGGCTTGCTAGCCGCCGAGATGGGCTTGGATGTCAACAAGGCCAAGCGCATCGGGTTGCTGCATGATATTGGCAAGGCGATGTCGGAAGAAGCCGAAGGGCCGCACGCCATCGTTGGAGCGGATTTTCTGAAGCGAAACAAAGAACAGGAGGATGTCGTAAATGGTGTGGCATCGCATCACGGTGAAGTGCCCTACGACTTTATCTGGGGCATTCTCGTCAGCGCCGCCGACGCAATCAGTGCCTCACGCCCGGGCGCCCGTTCGGAGACGATGACAGCGTACCTTCAGCGGTTTAAAAACCTTGAACGGATCGCCGCATCATTCGACGGAGTGGACAAGTGCTACGCCGTGCAGGCCGGCCGGGAAATTCGGATCATCGTTAATCCCAAGGAAATCAGCGACGAGGGGATCTACGACCTTGCCCGACAGGTGGCACGAAAGATCGAGGACGAACTTCAGTACCCAGGCCAGATCCGGGTGACAATGGTCCGGGAAAACAGATTCATAGAATACGCCAAGTGAACAGTTCTCCCACAATTCAATGACCGGCCTCTTGGCTTCGTGATAAAACAGAATAGTGAAACAGTTCGTTACAATTCGTGCGGCTCTCGTGCTTGTTGCGGCCACTGCCCTTCCCTTCCCGCACCGGCTTGCGGCTGAAGACGCCCTCCCCAACGGCGCCCGACTTGCGCGAGCGATACGGGAACTGATTCCAGAAAAAGATGCCGAGTTACCGGCCACCATGGAGGTGATCATGCGAGAGCGAAAACGGTTAATCACCGAG
>DASCOW010000002.1:0-7084 GCA_036012205.1 Verrucomicrobiota bacterium | reverse complement strand
ATCCGGGGTCCGCTGCTTCAAATCACCGGGCTTATCGTTGCGAAAGACCAGGTTTTGCATAACGGCAATTGTTTCGTGACCAAACTGTCGCATGAAACTCGCCAGTTGAGCGGCGATGCCATCAGCGATGATGCTTGTCCTTGTGTAATCCTTTTGATGTCCTGCTCGATCGACCTTGCCCAGATAATCGCGGGTCTTATCTTCATCCAGAGGCACAACGAAGGTCACCGCCGATCTGGCACCTTCAAGCACATAGGTGAGATCTGTTGAAGGAGGACCACCAGCCAACGTTTCCAAAGTCGTGATACCGACGATTGACGCCCCGTAATTCACGGGAAACTCTTTCACTTTGGCAGTGAGATCTTCCTTGCTTAGCGGATTCGCAGGAGGCGGCATCGATTTGTCTTTTTTGTGCTACTCAGCCGGCTTTATGGAAATGATATTGGACTCGTTGTCGAGGATGTCCCGGACGCGGAGCTGAATAAAAACCTGCGCTTGGTCAAGCGTTTTTTTCACGGGCAACTCTGCGCGGCGCGCGTGCGGTTCAACCTTCTCCAGCCGAAACAACGGCTCTCCCTCGCCCGATGGATTATCATGACCGATGATCGTGTAGGCGAACTGCGGCAGCGTCTGCAGATCCGTCTCCCATGTGACCACAAGCTTGCCCCGCTTGGGCAAGTGCAGCTTGGTCGACTTTAGTTTGACCGCCTCATACTTCGGCTTGGCGTCCTTTCGCTTGATGCTGTGCCACGATGGGTTGGCCGCACTTGGCTTGGTGTCCTGACCACCGGCTGTCATGAAATAAAAGGAACCGTCATCATCGCTGGCAACGCCCCCATCCCAGTTCGTCTTGAAATTGAACGAACGCTTCCCCGGCACAAGATCCCAGTGGTTCACCGAGTAGCGTCCGCCGACGAACGCATGCCATTGGCCATCCAGCTTGCGCTTCCAGCCTCCTTTCAGGTTCGTCGTTCTCGGTTCGCTGCCGGTGTTGAGCCAGTCCTCGATGAACGCATCCGTGCTGCCCTTGAAAAACGCCTCCTTTGCAGCGACGTCCATCGTCACCAAATGTGTCCACTGCCCCGTCTTTCCCGAGCGCACCCAATAGCCGTAAAAAGTGTGCTCACCGACTGGCCAAGCGCGGGATAACAGCGTGTACCAAGTATCGGTTTCCCATCCCAATTCAAAGTTCCACGACTTAAGACCAGTTCCCTCGCCGCCGAATTTTTCCGTCAACGTTCCCGCGCCCCGGTGCACGGCTCGAATTGGGGCGCTGTGTTCCTTGTGATCCCAGATGGAAAAAATGTAGATGTGTCCCCTCGGGTGCGCCTGAATTCCCCCGTAACCAGCAGCCCTGCCCCGCCAGCCAAGCGCCTCGTAGTAGGTGTACATTGCCTCACCCGACTTGGGGACGCGAACTTCGTTAATCACGATGTCTCCGTCGAATCGATCGTCAAAAACAAAGTGCGACGACGGCGCGGAGTTTTGCGCAACAACAACGAATGCAGTAAACAGCAGC
Organism: Verrucomicrobiota bacterium; assembly: GCA_036012205.1. Lineage (GTDB taxonomy): Bacteria > Verrucomicrobiota > Verrucomicrobiia > Limisphaerales > UBA1096 > UBA1096. The sequence goes on along the minus strand of DASCOW010000002.1, from coordinate 5,565 downwards.
AAAAACGTCAGGGAGTATTTCTTCATCATGAGAGTGTGCAAATCAGCTTGCAGACACCAAGCGCGTTGGATAAATCTGCGCAACCGGCTCACGCCCAGCTATCCGTCATCCACCACCAACCGTCGAGATGTTTTTCCTTGAAAATCCCAAACGCACGCGGAGGGATCCCGCAGCGACAAGGCAGAATCATTTGACCTTGACGGTAGGAATTCTCCTGGCTGCTTCTGCCTCTTTTGCGGAAGATCGCATCACGCTCAACACGAAAGACGACGGCTATCGCGGCATTTGGTACATGAACCAACCGTTGAAGTCGGTTTACAAATACAAGTACAGCGGCGGCTTGGGCACCTATTGCGCCAAACATAAGCCGTTTGCGGTCTATTCCGACATCGTCAACAAAACCTTTTTCTGCTATGGCGGCACGTCCAAGGCAAACAATCGCAGTTTGATACATATGGTGTCTTACTACGATCATGAAAAAAAAGTCGTCCCTCGTCCCACTATCCTTCTAGATAAAAATACCGGTGACGCGCATGACAATCCGGTCATCTCCGTGGATACCAAGGGGCATATCTGGATTTTTTCGACATCCCACGGCACCAACCGACCGTCATACATCCACCGAAGCAGGAAAGCATACGACATCGGCACATTCGAACTGGTTCCTGCCACCAGACTGCAGGATGGAAACCAAGTCGCGATCAACAACTTCTCCTATTTTCAAGCCTGGCATCTTCCGCAAAAAGGATTTGTCTGTTTCTTCACCAAGTACGGTTGGGGCGCTGACCGAGCCTTGGCCTTCATGACAAGCTCAGACGGCGTGGAATGGTCGGAGCGGCAACGTCTGGCCTCCATCGCACGCGGCCATTACCAAGTCAGCGGTGCCACTGCGGAAAAAGCGGGTTCTGCATTCAATTATCATCCCAAGAAAGGGGGGCTGAACCACCGGACCAACCTATATTACATCGAAACTCACGATCTTGGCAGAAACTGGCAGACCGTCGATGGACAACTATTGAAGCTGCCACTCACCTCAGAAACCAATCCCGCCTTGGTTCACGACTACGAAACGGAAGACTTGAAGGTTTACCTCAAAGATATCCGATTCGACGAGCAGGGCCGGCCGATCATTCTGTACATCACCAGCAAAGGCTTCGAGTCCGGCCCCATGAATGCCCCGCGTACGTGGATGCTTGCCTATTGGAACTCTGGAAAGTGGCGGTTTCTAGAAATTACCACCTCAGACAACAACTACGACATGGGTTCGCTCTACATCGACAACAACAGTTGGCAAGTCATCGGTCCAACAGAGACTGGCCCGCAACCTTACAACCCCGGCGGCGAGATGGCACTTTGGGAAAGCAGTAACAATGGCGAGACTTGGAAAAAAAGCAAGCAGTTGACCCGGCACAGCAAACGTAATCACACCTACGCACGCGCCCCGGTCAATGCCCACCCAGATTTCTACACCCTTTGGGCGGACGGCCACGGCAGGCAACCATCCGAATCGAATTTGTATTTCTGTAATAGGGACGGCGATGTGTATTTACTACCCAGACAGATGTCCGAACAGTTCGAGAAACCAACTCTCATTGATCCAGACGCTTCCGCAAACGCGACCAAGCCGAATCGCTGAACAAAATCACGAGCAGCGCCCGGGAAACTGACGCTTGGCCAAGCGCGTGCTGATCGCGTTTCATTCGGCCAGGATCAGGGTTGCCCGCCGCACCGAGAACGAATCGCCGCCGGAGAACACAAGGTGAACCGTGCGACCGTCGCGGCTCATCCACTTGGTTGGCAGGCATGAGGTTTCCCCGGGAGCGGTGTCCCACTCATCCGTGTGGAACACCGTGGTCCACGGGCCCCACGGTTCGGGTGCGTCGTAGATGGCCAGTCCTCCGACTAAGCGCATGCCGACCTCCGCCGGCTTGGCCCAAGGCCAATTCGGCAGCGGCCAAGCTACGCCGGAGAGAGTGGCCTGCCCAGCCACAGCCAGCGCCACGGCAAAGAGAACGCCAACGCGAGTTTCAGATTGGGTGTTCATTTGTTGGACAACCCGGTAAATCTGACCGAGTGCTCGCGTTCCGTCAATCCACACGTCGCTCCGCACCGCAAGGGCTTAAGTTTTTGCTTCAATCCTGACGGCCGAAACCAGAGACTGCGGACGGCAACATGTGCGGAAGCAACGTCAACGGACATCCCTCCACGTTCCGGTGGATCGCCGTACTATCGATCGTCGCCGCTGTCCTGCTGGTTATCAACCTCGCCGACACCCCTCAGCCGACCGGCCAAGCGCTTAGCCAAACGCGCCCCCCATTCGCCGACACCCTGCCGCAGCGCAGCAGCGACGCCGAGTACACCGGCTCGGCCTCATGCCGCGAGTGTCACGCAGACGAACACAAAAGCTGGCACGCCTCTCACCACAGCCGCATGACGCAGCTCATGTCCCCCGAGACTGTCCAAGCGGCGTTCGACGGCCGCACGCACGAGTTTCAGGGCGAACGCTTTACCATGCACCGGCGCGGCGAAGAATACTGGGTCACCATCGAGAGCATCAACGCTGCCAACGCCGCACTCGACGGCCGCGACCCGGGAGCGCTGCACTTGCGCATGGGCATGGTCACCGGCTCACACCACATGCAGGTTTTTTGGTTGCCCGGCATGATGGGCAACCTGCAAATCGGATTCCCCTTCTCGTGGCTCATCGAGGACCAACGCTGGGCACCGCGCAACAGCCTGTTCATCCGCGATCCGCACACAGTTGTCAGCAAGGAAAACTGGAACATAAGCTGCATCCGCTGTCATGCCACCGGCCCGCAGCCAAGGCCTAACGAGGCAGCGCAGCGCTTCGAGACACGCGTTGCCGACCTGGGCATCTCGTGCGAAGCGTGCCACGGCCCAGGCCGGCGACACGTCGATCGGCAAACGCGCCTGGCCAAGCTGCCCGAACCCGAACGCCAAGCGGCACTTGACGCCGAGCCGCTGGCTATCGTGCAGCCAGCTGACCTTGACCACATCCGTAGCTCACAGGTTTGCGCCTCGTGTCACGGGATGAAGTGGTTTGACAAAAGCGAAGCATGGACCGAGCACGGCTTCCGCTACCGCCCGGGCGACGACCTTGAGCAGACCACCCCCATCATCCGCCCCACCGAGATCAACAACCAGCCGTGGCTTAAGCCAGTGCTCGAGAAAAATCCAAGACTGCTCGGCGACTTTTTCTGGTCGGACGGCTACATCCGCGTGCCCGGCCGCGAGTACAACGGCCTGCTCGAGTCGCCGTGCCACCAAAGCGGCGAGATGTCGTGTGTCAGTTGCCACTCAATCCACGAAAGCGATCCCAACGACCAACTCGCCGATGGTATGCGCGGCAACAAAGCCTGCCTCCAGTGCCACGACGACATGGCTGCCGAACTCACTGCGCACACCCGCCACGCGGCCGACTCGCCTGGCAGCAACTGTTACAACTGCCATATGCCACACACATCGTACGGACTGCTCTCCGCCATTCGGGGTCACACCATCGAGTCGCCCAACGTAGCCACCACCCTCGAGACCGGCCGGCCAAACGCCTGCAACCTGTGCCATCTCGACAAGACGCTCGACTGGACCGCCGAACAGTTGGCCAATCGCACCAGCCAAGCCAAAGCAGGCGTGCCAGCGCAACACCGCACGACCGCCGCCTCGATACTCTGGCTACTCAAGGGCGACGCCGGCCAACGAGCACTCGCTGCATGGCACATGGGCTGGGAACCGGCGCACCAAGCCAGCGGCAGCGCTTGGCAGCCGCCGCTGCTTGCCGAGTTGCTCAATGACCCCTACTCCGCCGTCCGCTACGTGGCACACAAGGCCTTGGTTCGCCTGCCAGGGTACAGTGGTTTCGAGTACGACTTCGTCGCCGCCGAAGCCAAGCGCTTGGCCAAGCGGAAGGAGGCCCTGGCCAAGTGGAAGCCACCGACCGCCGATGCACCGGCAAACCCAGCTACCGTGCTGCTGGGCGCCAACGGCCAGCGGCTGACCAACCAAGTGCAGCAACTCATCGACACGCGCGACAACCGCCCGATGCGCTTGCGGGAGTAAGGGAGATTTTAACTTTCCAGCCGGGGTCGCCTCCGCAATAATTCGGTCTCAAAAACGATGAACTTGCACCGGACATCGAACAGCCAAAGCCGGGCCTTCACGCTAATTGAGTTACTGGTGGTGATCGCCATCATCGCGATTCTCGCAAGCCTGCTGCTACCGGCACTGGCGCGGGCCAAGGAGCAAGCGCACCGCACAACCTGCAAAAACAATAGCCACCAATGGCTGCTCTCGCTGACAATGTACGCCGGCGACAATGACCAGGTGTTCCCGCCCGGCGGCTCGAGCAACCCGTACTGGAACTCGGTCTGGTTTCGCGACATGATGACAAACCGCTACCACATCCGCCGACCGATGTTCTACTGCCCATCCAACCAGAACTGGAACCGCGACGATTTCTGGGCCTGGCCGGGTGGACGCGACTCGGTGATGGGCTACTTCTATTTTGCCGGTGAAAAGCGCTACTCCAACAACAAGTCGATCTTTCAGGAGCAGGTCCGCACGCCAGCGTTCGCGCTCAAAACAACGGACGACCCGCACTACAAGGTCATCTGGGCCGACCTGAACCGAAAATACCAGGGCTCGTGGGGGCGGCCGGGCGATCCCAACCCGCTGATGCGGGGTGTCAACCATTACAACGACCGTGGCGACGAGCCGGACGGGGCAAACGAGGGATTTGTCGACGGCCACGTGGAGTGGATCAAGGGCGGCAGCTTTCGGAAACAGCCAAAAATGATGGGCTACCTGTACTTTTAACCGCTCGAGAGATGTTCGTTTGTCACAAAATTGCCACAGCAAAAAAACATCTTGCCAGAAAGGAAAAAAAATGTAGGGTGAGCCGCATCTCGCACGGCGTGTGAATGTAAGCGCTGTCGTGGGATTCTACAATTATCTGACATTACATTCTCTGAACTATCCCCGGAGGGGTTGCAGGTTTCTTCAACTTGGCCCCTCCGGTTTCGTTTTTGGCTCCCCTTTAAAGAATTGACCAAGAGGGCCAACTGTATTTACCAACTGTATTTACTTTCAGCTCTTTATCCATTACAAGTCTGTGCCAGACAGTGAACGCAACCCCCAGAAGACACAGCATTTTCACATCACTTTTTAGCATTAGTTTATGGTGACACATGAAATATACTGCTGAAAACCTGGTGGTTCGCCCTGGTCAAGATTCGGAAGATTCCGATTTAATTCTCGATATCTCCCCTGAGTTGGCGGGGTGGGATTTCATCTCGTTTCAAGTGCGAAAATTGGTACAAGGGAGTTGTTGGACATTTGCAACCGGCAACAACGAACTGGCGTTTGTGAACCTAACCGGACGTTATAGAGTCGAGTCCAGCCGGGGTCAGTGGACGGGAATTGGAGGACGCAACACCGTTTTCGAAAGCGCCGCGCACGCCCTTTACCTCCCCCGGAACACTGAATTCACTGTTACTGCGGAACAACCCGGTGAATTTGCAGTTGCTTGGGTGCCCGCCACGCAAGATC
>DASCOW010000001.1:0-8413 GCA_036012205.1 Verrucomicrobiota bacterium | reverse complement strand
AATACATGAGCCACGGCCATTGCGGCGTGGTGAAGAAGCGCGATGGGCGGGCGATCATCGACAACGACCCGTCGCTCAAGTTGCTGGCCCGGACGGCGGTGAGCCACGCCGAGGCCGGCGCGGATGTCGTCGCGCCAAGTGACATGATGGACGGCCGCGTGGCGGCGATTCGGGTGGCGCTCGATTCGGGCGGCTTCGGCGACACTCCGATCATGTCTTACGCGGCCAAGTTTGCTTCGGCGTTTTACGGGCCGTTTCGCGACGCGGCGGAGTCGACCCCGCAGTTCGGCGACCGGCGCAGTTACCAGATGGACGCGGCCAACGCGGAGGAGGCGTTACGTGAGGTGGCGCTTGATCTGCGCGAGGGGGCGGACATTGTGATGGTGAAGCCAGCGTTGGCTTATCTCGATGTCTTGTATCGCGTGAAAACGGAGTTCGGCCTACCGACGGCGGCGTACGCGGTTAGCGGCGAATACTCCATGGTGCAGGCGGCAGCCAAGCGCGGCTGGGTGGACGAGCGGGCGGTGACGATGGAGTCGCTGCTGGCCATGCGACGTGCGGGGGCGGACATCATCGTGACCTACGCAGCAGTCAAGGCGGCGTGCTGGCTGAAGGCGGGTTGAGCGGGGAGATGCGCGCTTGGACAAGCGCAACGGTTTACTTGAATTTCATCCAAGTCATGGCTAGTGCGGCGATCACCACAACGGCCACGACGACGCCGAAAATGACGAAGTACTTCCCTGACTTGTTCGATTTCTTGCTGAATCCACTGACCGGCCCCTTGGGAGCTGAATCGAGGTTGCCGAGCCGGACGCCTTGCTCGAGATGCTTGTCGTGGGACTGGGCTTTTCGGGGGCCGTCGATCTTCAGCTCCACTTCGCCAAAGGTGATCACTTCGCCCGGTTGCAACGGTGACTCGGCGACCTTGTTGCCGTTGATGTAAGTGCCGTTGGTTGAGCCGACGTCGCAGACGTGCACGTCGTCGCCGCGCAAGACTAGTTCGGCATGGCTTCCGGAGATGGATTGATGTAGAAGGATAATGTCGTTTCCATCAACGCGACCGACAGAAGTAACCTCCTTCTTCAATTCAAACGAAGTCGGCTCGATTCCTTCTGTTAAAACGATCAGCTTGGGCATTGCTCAGTCCGGGGCGGCAAATTAGCTTCCCAAGTCACTACAAGTCAACGGGTTTCTGGAAAACGATATGTATATCCGCCTTAGGATGTCAGGCCGTAGCGGGCGCGGGATCGCCCAAACCGTCATCAAGCTTTGGTTTGTCGCTCTTGGGCACATCCGGCGTGGAGGTGGTAGCATCGGCCCCTGAGGGTGGATCCACATCGGGCGGCGGCTCGGCGGGAGTGAACTTGCCGGTACGAACGATGTCCTCAACCTGCTTGCCGTGGAGCGTCTCGTACTCAAGCAGGGCGTTGGCAATGAGGTCGAGCTTGTCACGGTTTTCCTCAATGAGCCCCTTAGCCAACTGGTATCCCTCGTCGATCAGGCGTCGCACCTCGGCGTCGATCTGCTGGGATGTCTGCTCGCTGTAGGTTTTGTTCTGTGAGATCTCTTTGCCAAGGAAGACGTAATCGTCACTGTCGCCGTAGAGCACCATGCCGAGTTTGTCGCTCATGCCCCACTGGGTGACCATGGCGCGAGCCATGTTGGTGGCCTGCTGGATGTCGCCGGCGGCCCCGGTGGAAATGTCGCCCGTCACCAGTTCCTCGGCAATCCGACCAGCCATGGTCATGGCGATCGTCTCGCGCATCTCCTTGCTTTGGCGGTTGAGCACATCCTCCTTGGGCAGCGACATCGTGGCGCCGAGCGCCTGGCCGCGCGGGATAATGGTGACTTTGTGCAGTGGATGACACTTCTCCAGCAGGACGTTGAGCAATGCGTGACCTGCCTCGTGCCAGGCGGTGATTTTTTTGTCCTCATCGGTCATGGCCATGCTGCGGCGCTCGCGACCCCAGCGCACCTTGTCACGGGCCTCCTCAAGTTCGGGCATATTAATGGCTTTCTTGTCGGAACGTGCCGCCAAAAGCGCTGCCTCGTTGAGGAGGTTGGCCAACTCCGCCCCGGAGAACCCGGGCGTGCCACGGGCGATGATGCTGAGGTCGACCGCCTTGGCCAACTTCACCTTCCTGGCATGCACCTTGAGAATCTCCTCGCGGCCGCGCACGTCGGGCAAGTTCACCGTAAGTTGCCGGTCGAAGCGGCCCGGCCGCAGCAGCGCCGGATCGAGCACGTCCGGCCGGTTGGTGGCGGCGATGATGATGATGCCGTCCTGCGTGTCGAAGCCGTCCATCTCCACTAGTAGTGCGTTGAGAGTCTGCTCACGTTCGTCGTTTCCGCCGCCCAGTCCGTGGCCGCGTGAACGTCCAACGGCGTCGATCTCGTCAATGAACACCAGGCACGGCGTGCTCTTGCGGGCCTGCTCAAACATGTCGCGCACGCGGCTGGCACCGACGCCGACAAACATCTCAACAAAGTCCGAGCCGCTGATGCTGAAGAAGCCGGCCTCGGCCTCGCCGGCGATGGCTTTGGCCAACAGTGTCTTGCCGGTGCCCGGCGGGCCGACCATCAGGATGCCCTTGGGAATCTTGCCGCCAAGCTTCTGGTATTTTTTCGGATCCTTGAGGAAGTCGACCAGTTCGGAGACCTCCTCGCAGGCTTCGTCGACACCGGCGACGTCCTTGAACGTGGTCTTGTTTTTCTCTTTGTTGAGCAAGCGGGCCTTGCTCTTGCCGAAGTTCATCGCACCCCGGCCGGCGCTGCGGATCTGCCGGATGAGCACAAACCAGATGAGCAGAAAAACCAGCAGGATGGGCAGGAGGTTCACGATGAAACCCATCAGCAGGGTGTTCTTCTCCCTAGGCTGAAATCCGGCGCTTTCTATGAGAAATTTCTCTCGGCCCTCAATCAGCTTATCTTCGAATGAGAATGGGATTTTATTGCCGTTTTCGATCCGGAACCCGGTGATGGTGCAGAGCGCGGAGGAATTGGGCGGAGGGTACTCGATAAACCCGGTGACGAGCTGGCCGCTGGTGATCCATCCCTGCAGCGTGGCGTAATCCACTTTCTCCACATTGGTTGTGCCGGCCGTTTTGCCAACCTGAAAAAGCATCACAACCATGAAGATGCCCAGCGCCCAAAGCATCCAGGAGCGCGGATTCGGAAAACGCTCCTCGCTGTCAGTCTTGGGCTTTTTCTCCTTTATTTTCGGCGGTTTACTGTCAGCCATTTCCTTTGAACACGGGACGATACCACACTCGATTCCGTTGTGGCAACCTGCAAACTAAACGGTAAAAGCAATAATCAGGCCGCCAAATGCCGCCGCTTGGTATTACGAGGCTATTTGCCGGCAGCGGGCTTGGCCTTCGGCTCAAACTCGAAGCCGACGTCCCCGTCCGGCTTGAGCACGAGATACGCCTTGAACGGTCGACCGCGCTTGGATATGAAGTTCGGGATCAAATCCGTTTTGCCAGCCTTGAGCAGCTTGGAAACCTGCTCCTTCTCAATGTCACGCTTGAGGATCGTCTTGCCGGTGCGGAACTTGCACTCCCGCACTTTGCCGGTGTTCTTCTCGCAGACGTAGGCGCGGCCGTGCTCGTACACAGGGCCTTTGCACTTGGGGCAGGTGCCGATCGGTTCCTGCCCGCTGAAGTCGGCTTCCTCCTCGTCCTCGTCGTCGTTACCGAAGTCGAACTCCACCTTGTGCTCGCCGGTCAGCTTCAGCTCTGCCGAGAAAGCGCGGCCCATCTTGCTGCGGAACCCATCGAGCGGGCCGATACGGCCATTGGCCACCAACTCGTCCGCCTCGAGCAGCTCGAACTGCCGCCCGCCCATTGTCTTCCAAAAGCTGAAATCGCACCCGTCGGCTTCGCAGTGGAAGCGCTTGTACGTTTCGCGCACCACACCGCCGCACTTGGGACAGGGTGTCTTGAGCTTGCCGTAGTCGCCTGGCACAGTGTCTCCGTCGAACGCCTTGGTAGTGTTGATGATCTTTTCGGTCATCGAGCGGATCTCGTTCATGAACGACTCGCGGTCGAAGTTTCGCCGCTCGATTTCCTTGAGCTTGAATTCCCACTCGCCGGTCAGCTCCGGCTTCGAGAGCGCGTCCACCTTGAGAGCCGTGAGCAGCGTGATGAGCGAGAACGCCTGCGCCGTCGGGATGAGCTCGCGCAGCTCGCGCACCATGTACTTGTGGCGGATCAGTTCCTCGATGATCGAAGCCCGCGTAGCCGGGGTACCGAGCCCCTTGTCGCTCATGGCCTCGCGCAGTTCCTCGTCGTCGATGCGTTTGCCGGCGTGCTCCATCGCGCCGAGCAGTGTGGCCTCCGAGTAGCGCGCCGGCGGCCGGGTGACTTTGGCCTCGACGTTCACCTCGATCGCCTGCACCGACTCACCGGTTGCCACCGGCACCAAATGGCCGCCGTTTTCATTGGCTTGGTCGCGCCCGTAAACCGTGAGCCAGCCGGGCTTCACGAGCACTTTGCCCTCGGTCTTGAACGGCTCGCCCTCCACGCGGGTGAGGCGGGTCGTGACCAGGAATTCCGCCGACGGATAAAACACGGCTATGAACCGCTTGGCCACGAGGTCGTAAATTTTCTGTTCCTGCTCCTTGAGGGTGCCGGGCGCCGGCTTGAGCGTGGGGATGATGGCAAAGTGATCGGAGATCTTGGCGTTGTTGAACACCTTCTTGTTGCCGCCGTGCACCCAGTCGTTCTTGAGGACGTCGCCGGCGAGGCTGCTATAGCGCGCTTGGCCAAGCGACTCGAGCGTCTGTTTCACCGTACCGATGTAGTCCTCCGGCAGGCAGCGAGAGTCGGTTCGCGGATAGGTCAGCACCTTGTGCCGCTCGTACAGTGCCTGCGCGATGCCCAGAGTGTTGCGCGCTGAGAAGCCGAACTTTGCGTTGGCTTCCCGCTGCAGCGTGGTGAGGTCGAACAACGCCGCCGCCGACTGCTTGGTCGGCTTGCTCTGCTCGCTGACTTCGCCTGTTTGGCCATTGCACTTGGCCTGGATACTGTCTGCCTTGGTTTGTTCCCAAATTCGCTCCGTCCGTTTGTGGGCGTCATCGGGGTCTTTCTTGAATCCCTCGTCGAGCCACCGGCCGGTGTACTCGCCAGCGGTGGCTTGGAACTTGGCGTGCACTTCCCAGTAATCACGCGGCTCGAATGCGAGGATTTCTTTTTCGCGCTCAACCACCACGGCCAGCGTCGGCGTTTGCACCCGGCCGACTGGCGTCAGGTAAAACCCGCCGCTCTTCGAGTTGAACGCCGTCATTGCCCGTGTGCCGTTGATGCCGACTAGCCAGTCAGCCTCGCTCCGGCAGCTGGCAGCGTTGGCCAGCGGCTTCATGTCGTCGTCGCTGCGAAGCCGCTCGAAGCCGGTGCGGATGGCATCCGGTGTCATCGACTGCAGCCAAAGACGCGAGACGGATTTCCCCGCCGTTTTCTTCGGGTGCTTCGTCGTCGCGTACTGGATGATGTATCGAAAAATCAGTTCACCCTCGCGCCCAGCGTCGCAGGCATTCACGATACGGTCAACGTCATCGCGCTTGATCAGCCGCAGTAACACTCGCAGCCGGGCCTCGCTCTTGGCGATCGGCTCCAGATCAAAATGCGTGGGGATGTGTGGCAACTTGTCAAAGGTCCACTTGCCGCGCTTGATGTCCTGATCTGGCGGCACGATGATCGTCAGCAAGTGCCCCACAGCCGAGGAAATCACGAAGTAGTCGTTCTCGAAAAAATCCTTCGACTTGTCACGAGGTGCCTTGAGCACTCGGGCTATATCGGTCGCGACAGACGGTTTCTCAGCGATTACAAGTGTTTTTCCCAAAGTGTTTTTGCTGGCTGCGGTTTCAAATCGCGCCTGGCCAAGCGCGGCCAAGTTGTGCGGCGCGGAAAATGGAGAAAAAACAAAACCAAGTCAAAGCCCAAAATTTTTTGGCCAAGTTGGGGTAAACAGGGCTTAGCCGTTGGCCAGGGTGTTGATTTGGTTGGCGGCGAAGCCGGCACCGAAGCCGTTGTCGATGTTCACCACGGTCACGCCGCTGCCGCAACTGTTGAGCATGCCCAGCAACGCCGCTATACCGCCAAAACTCGCCCCGTAGCCCACGCTCGTCGGCACAGCGATCACCGGCCGGCGCACCAGCCCGGCTACCACGCTAGGCAGCGCGCCCTCCATGCCGGCGACGGCGATGATGACGCTGGCCTCGCGCACGGTGGGCATGCTCGCGAGCAGCCTGTGCAGCCCGGCCACGCCAACGTCGTTCACGCGCACAACCTCGTTGCCCATGAAGTCCGCTGTGAGCGCCGCCTCGTCGGCGACCGGCAAGTCACTTGTCCCGGCGCACAACACGACAATGCTGCCCGGCCGCTTGGCCAGGCGCTTGATCTCGAGCGTGACGCACCCCGCCGACTCGTGGTGCACGGCATCCGGGAACTGCCCGCGCACGGCGGTAGCATGGTCGACGTTGGCGCGGGTGATCAGCACGCGCTCCTCGCGCTCCATCACCTTGGCCGCGATGGCGACGACTTGTGCCGGGGTTTTTCCGGAGCTAAATATCACCTCGGGGAAACCTTGCCGCAACGAACGATGTGCATCGACCTGCGCAAAACCAAGGTCATCGACCGGCGCGGCGCACAGCGCACGCAGCACCCCGGCCTCATCGACCTCGCCGGCCTTGAAGCGTTGCAGGAGTTGACTCGTTTCCTCCGGTGTCACCACCGGGGAATTAACACCGCCCTGGCCTCGGCGTCACGCCGGAAACGCGCACGGCCAAGCAGGGAATCGATCTTGACCGCCTTGTGGGCGGTGACTAGCCTCCGCGTCGCCAACGGTTGTCGCGCACGGAGTGCGCGGCGGCCGGCGTTCCCCGATCCTGGGATTGTTGTACTACAACCGTTCGACTGCCGTGGAATTCAAAGACATAAAGAGCATCGTCGACTTGATGAAAAAAAACTCCCTCTCCGAGTTTGAGATGGAGAAGGAGGGATTCAAGATCAAGCTGCGCCGCGCCTCCGGCGAAGGTAAAACCGAAGAGGTACAGGTGCAGCGCTACTTGCCGCCGACCGCACCCGTACCCGTACCCATGCCCGCACAGGCAGAGGCCCCGGCAGCAGCGCCCGAGCCGCCGCCTGATCCAGAGATTAAATCGCCGATGATCGGCACTTTCTACAGCAAGCCATCCCCCGAGTCCGAGTCGTACGTGGAAGTGGGCGACACCATCACTGTCGACACGGTGGTATGCATTGTCGAGGCAATGAAGGTGATGAACGAAATCAAAGCTGAGATGAGCGGCGTGATCGCGGAGATTCTCATCGAGGACGGTCGTCCGGTGGAGTTTGGCCAGCCGCTGTTCCGTGTGCGCACCGTATGATGGAGCGGCACCGCAAGACCGTCAGCCAAAACTCACCGAATGTTTGAAAAATTACTGGTAGCCAATCGCGGAGAGATCGCCGTCCGGGTCATCCGCGCCTGCAGGGAGTTAAACATCCGCACCGTAGCCGTGTACTCGGAGGCAGACTCAAACTCCATGCACGCCCAGATGGCGGACGATGCTATCTGCATCGGCGGCGCGGCCAGTGCTGAGAGTTATCTACGGATCGACCGCATCATCGGCGCCGCCGAGATCTCCGACGTTGATGCCATCCACCCCGGCTACGGTTTTCTCTCCGAGAACGCCCACTTTGCCGAGGTCTGCGAGAACTGCAACATCCGGTTCATTGGCCCGAAGTCCGGCGCAATGAACGCACTCGAAGACAAGGCCCTGAGCCGCGAGTTGGCCCGCAAGACCGGCGTGCCGATCCCTCCCGGATCGAAGGACGTCATCGAGACAGAGCAGGAGGCGCTCAAAATCGCCAAGGAAATTGGCTATCCCGTGATGATCAAAGCCGTGGCAGGCGGTGGCGGACGGGGGATGCGCCAGGCCCACAACGACATCTCGCTGATCAAGGGCTATCACACCGCCCGTAGTGAGGCGGAAAAATCGTTCGGCAACAGCGGGGTTTACATCGAGAAACTCATTGAAAATCCGCACCACATCGAGTTCCAGATTCTCGGAGATTCCAAGGGCAACATCATCCACCTCGGCGAGCGCGATTGCTCCATCCAGCGGCGCAACCAGAAACTTATCGAGGAAACGCCCTCCCCTCTACTCGAGGGCAAGTTCAAGAAAATACGCGCTCAAATGGGCAAGGCAGCCGTTAAAATTGCCCAAGCCGCCGAGTACACCAACGCCGGCACCGTCGAGTTCATCGTCGATGACAAGGGCAATTTCTACTTTCTCGAGGTCAACAAGCGCATCCAAGTCGAGCACCCCATCACCGAGGAAGTCACCGGCATCGACCTCGTCAAGCAGCAGATTCTTGTCGCCATGGGCGAACCGTTGAAGCTGTCGCAGAGTGAC